>JADZBW010000369.1 GCA_020851885.1 Fimbriimonadaceae bacterium
CCCATCGATGGAGACTTTGCCTTCGGAAGGGGTCACCAAGCCGACAAGACTCTTGAGTAGGGTTGATTTTCCCGAGCCATTCCTCCCGAGCACGGCGAGGCAGTGTCCCTGCTCGAGTTGGATTTCGATGCCACGAAAAAGCCATCGGGAGCCATAACGCTTGCCTAGGTTCACCGCGCTCAGCATCGGATTGAGTATGGCAGAGGTACGGCCCATGCCGATGTGGTCAGTTATCAGTCCATAGGCTTTGGCGGAAGGCTGTAAAGTGGAAATATGAGGAAAACACGATTGGGATCCGACGAAGTTGGTGCCATCGGACTGGGCTGCATGGGCATGACCTATGCGTATGGAAGTGGCAATGACGCGGAATCCCTTCGCGTGCTTGAGAGGTCCCTCGAACTTGGTGTGAACCTTTGGGATACGGCGGATATCTACGGGCCACGGTCCAATGAAGAACTTCTCGCCTCCGTATTGGCAAATCGCCGTTCTCGCGTCTTCCTTGCGACGAAGTTCGGCATCGTCTATGACCGTTCGCTGACGAGCCACCAGGACCTGGTTCAGGCCGACACGCCGTACTTCATCGATGGCACGCCGCAATATGTTCGAAAGGCGTGCGAAGCGAGTCTGCTTCGCCTCCGAACGGATCATATCGATCTGTATTACTTGCACCGGGTCGACCGGAGAACCGCGATCGAAGAGACCGTGGGAGCCATGTCGGAACTGGTCAAGGAAGGGAAGGTGCGTTATCTGGGACTTTCGGAAGCTTCCATGGGGACGCTGCGGAGGGCACATTCCGTCCACCCGATCACCGCCCTGCAGAACGAATACTCCTTGTGGACCCGCGACCACGAGTCGGAAGTGATTCCAACATGCCGAGACCTTGGCATCAAGTTCGTAGCCTATAGCCCGCTTGGGCGCGGGTTCCTGACCGGTGAATTGCGCTCGGAAGCAGACCTGCAACCCGATGATTGGCGGCGAGGGAACCCGCGTTTTCAGGGAGAGAACTTCGCCAGGAACCTCGAAATGGTCGAGACGGTCCGAGCCATCGCGCATGAGAAAGGCGTCAAGGGCGCGCAGGTTGCCTTGGCTTGGGTCTTGGCCCAAGGAGACGGCATCTTGCCGATCCCAGGCACCAAACACGTGTCGTACCTGGAGCAAAACGTTGGGGCCGTCGAACTCGAACTCTCGACCGCGGATTTGGACGCCTTGTCGAGGCTTCAACCAGCGTCGGGAGCGCGCTATGGGGAAACGATGATGGCCAATCTCGGCGGTTGAGCCGAACTACTCGGCGACCTTCAGGACGCTCAGGAACGCTTCCTGCGGCAGTTCGATCGAGCCGATCTGCTTCATTCGCTTTTTGCCTTCCTTCTGCTTTTCGAGGAGTTTGCGCTTTCGCGTTATGTCGCCGCCATAGCACTTGGCGATGACATTCTTTCGGAACGGCTTGATGGAGTCGGCCGCGATCACCTTGGCGCCGATTGCCGCTTGGACGCGCACTTCGTATTGCTGGCGAGGGACGACCTTCCTCAACTGCTCGACCATGGCTCGGCCCCGCTGGTAGGAGAAAGAGCGATGAACGATGAATGACAGCGCGTCGACCGCGTCTCCGTTGAGCAGGATGTCCAGCTTCACAAGGTCGGAAGGGACGTAATCCGCCAGGTCATAGTCGAACGACGCGTACCCGCGCGTGTGCGACTTCAGCTTATCGAAGAAGTCGAGCAGGATCTCTCCCAAAGGCAGAATGTAGTAGAGGATCACTCGTTGAGGCGTTGGGTATTCGGTCTTCTTGTAGGTGCCTCTTCGATCTTGGCAGAGGTTCATCACCGCGCCGACATACTCGTTTGGCACCATGATGGTGGCATTGACCGTCGGTTCTTCGATGGCCGCGATTTCATTCGCATCGGGAAAGTCGGCGGGGTTTGAAATGTGCTCCTTGTTCCCCTTCTTGTCCGTGACGATGTAATCGACGCTGGGGGCAGTGAGGATCAGATCGAGGTTGAACTCTCGCTCCAGGCGCTCGCGGGCGATCTCCATGTGGAGGAGTCCCAAGAAGCCGCAACGGAAGCCAAATCCCAACGCCGCCGATGTTTCGGGCTCGAAGTTGAGCGACGCGTCGTTCAAGCGCAGTTTGTCAATCGCATCTCGCAAGTCCTGATATTGGTCCCCATCCGATGGGTAGAGGCCACAAAAGACCATGCTCAGGGCTTTGCGATAGCCGGGAAGCGCGGAGTATGCGGGCTCATCGGCCAGGGTGACGGTGTCGCCAACTTGCGCATCGCCGATCGACTTCATTGCCGCAGTAAGGAAACCGACTTCGCCAGTTCCCAATCCCTCATTGACGATCAGCGCGGGGTTGAAGGTCCCCGTGGAATCCACGTCGAAGGTGGACCCGGTCGACATCATTTTGATCCGGTCACCTTTGCGGACGCGTCCGTCCTTGACCCGAAGGTAGGCGACCGCCCCTTGATAGCTGTCGAAATGCGAATCGTAGATGAGGGCGCGCAGTGGAGCGTGGGGATCGCCACCGGGGCCGGGAATTCGGTTCACGATCGCTTCGAGAATCTCATCGATGCCGATGCCGGCCTTTGCGGAGCAAGGAATGGCGTCACTCGCGTCGATCGCGACCGCACTTTCGATCTCCTCCTTGGCCCGATCGACATCGGCGTGAGGAAGGTCGATCTTGTTGATCACCGGAACGATCTCAAGATTCTGGTTCATCGCCATGCTTGCGTTGGCGATCGTCTGGGCTTCGACGCCCTGGCTGGCGTCCACGACCAAAAGGGCGCCCTCGCATGCGGCAAGGGCCCGGGAGACCTCATAGGTGAAATCGACATGGCCGGGAGTGTCGATCAGATTGAGTTCGTACTTCTTCCCGTCTCGGGCGATGTACTCCAAGCGGACCGCCGCCATCTTGATCGTGATGCCACGCTCGCGCTCGATGTCCATCGAATCAAGCATCTGATCCTGGGCGGTTCCGCGAATAGCTCCGCAACGCTCGATCAACCGGTCAGCCAACGTGGACTTGCCGTGGTCGATATGCGCGATGATGCAGAAGTTGCGGATGTGGGACTGATCCATGGAATCGGGGCCGCCGGATTTTACCTGCGAAGCCTCGACCGCTGAGCGCAGACCCAGCAGCTTGGACGGAGTCGGCAGTTCAGCCGGAGATGGGCCAACTCGAA
>JADZBW010000370.1 GCA_020851885.1 Fimbriimonadaceae bacterium
CATTCGTCGCAAGCGGCCCTCCTTCTCCCGCTTACGACCAGACCAAATTCGCCGCCGACGCCATTGCCCGACCCAGCAAGAGTTATATCCTTCCAGACCTTGGCTGGGGCCACAATGGCTACCCTGCGATCAACCTCAGCTTCACGTCCGTCGAGATGTTCTGTCGCTGGATTTCGAAGGTGTCGGGGAAGAAGTATCGCGTTCCCACCGACGCGGAATGGGAGATCGCATGTCGGGCGGGCGAGGCAGGTGCCTGGAAACAAGACTCGGCCGCTCTTGAAAAGAGCGCATGGTACGAGGGCAATGCGAAAGACGTGACGCACATGGTCGGCAAGAAAGCTCCCAATGCATACGGGCTTTACGACATGCTTGGCAATGTCGGCGAATGGGCCACCGACTCGGATGGCAAGCCAATCCTCTGCGGAGGGACGTTCCAAGACAAGGCGGCGGCGATGGCGCCGACGACGCGTCGACGGTTCTCACCCAAATGGCAGGAGACGGACCCGCAAATGCCCAAGAGCCGCTGGTGGCTGGCCGATGCGCCGTTCGCGGGTTTTCGGCTCGTTTGCGAACCTTAGGCGCGTTGATCCGATGCTTAGCCTGTTGCCGATGTTGATTCTGGTCCCGACGGGCCAAAGCCAGGAACATGGCGTCGTGTACCTGGGGACGTCTGGACCGGGCAAAGGCAAACATATCGTCTTCTTGTCCGGAGACGAGGAATATCGTTCCGAAGAAGGATTGCCGCAACTTGCGCGAATCCTCGCCTTTCGCCATGGGTTCAAGTGCACCGTCCTCTTCCCGCTCGGAAAGAACGGCGAAATCAACCCTGAAGCCACGGACTTCGAACCTGGCATCGAAGCCCTGGACTCCGCCGATCTCTGCGTGATGCAGCTCCGGTTTCGTGAATGGCCCGATGCGCAGATGAAGCACTTTGTGGACTATTACCTGTCTGGGAAACCCTTCATCGCGCTTCGAACAAGCACTCACGCTTTCAACTATTCGGTAGATTCCGCCAGTCCGTATCGCAAGTACTCCTGGGCCGGCAAGGAGTGGCCCGGCGGCTTTGGGAAGCAAGTCCTTGGCGAGACATGGGTCAGCCATTGGGGGATCCACGGTGGCCAAGGCACGCGAAGCATCGTCGAACCCCCGAATGAAACCCATCGCATCCTCAAAGGCGTCGGACAAGTCTTCGGCACGACCGACGTCTATGAGGCCGCTCCGCCCCCCGATTCCACGATTCTTTTGCGCGGGCAAGTGGTCGCAGGAATGACGTCAGACGCCCCCGGCGCTCAGGGACAAAAGAGGACGGCTCTTGGAAGGAATCAAGACATCAATGACCCTATGATGCCAATCGTCTGGCTCCGCAATTATCGAAATGAAGCCGGAAAAACGAATCGGATTCTCACCAGCACGATCGGAGCCGCGACCGATCTCTTGGATGAGAACCTGCGCAGACTCATCGTCAACGGCGCCTACTGGGCGACTGGCATCGAGAAGCGAATTCCCGACAAAGCCAACGTGGACTTCGTGGGCGCTTATCGCCCAAGCGACTTTGGGTTTGGTCGTTTCAAAAGAGGCGTGAAGCCGAGCGATCTCATGTGGCCAACCTCCGACCACTAGCATCCAGTTAACTCTCAATTTAGGAGCGCTGGTCGGCCACGCGATAGAATCCATACTATGCCTTGCTCAACTCTGATTCTCCTGGCCCTTGGCCTGCCGCCAACGCAAGAGGTCGGGCCCGTTCGAAATGAAGTGATCGCTCCGATCCACATCGACAGTTTCAACAAGGGGGGCAAAGCCAAGAACCGTCGCCAGGGCGGTAATCCTCGAACAATCGAGGGCAATCTCGTTTTCGACGGAGCTTCTGATGGCAATCGGCAAGTCGATCCGCAGATTGCCGTGGGTGGCGGATACGTATTTCATGGCACGAATCTCGGTCTGGTGATCTTCGACAAAAAAGGAAACTATGTCGATGGCGTCCCCCAGTCTGAGTTCAACGGCGGAATCGACCCCAAACTGTTTTTCGACCCGCACAACAAGGTCTTCGGATTCGACCTCTGGAATCCTTGGGACGCCGCCAAACTCAAGCCGGTCAACATCTCGATCTCCGAGTCGTCTGACCCTCGCGGCGCTTGGAACACTTATCCGGTACCCGCTCCCAATGGCGTCGATGGCGGTGGGATTGGTTTCAGTCGAAAATGGATCGGATACTCATTCCCGGGCGGTCCCGAGCGAACCTTCGTGATGCGCATGGCCGAGGCGAAAGCCGGCAAGCCCGCAACCGTGTATCACTTTGCCGGCAGCCTGGGTCACCCTGTCTTCACCCAAGATGCGACGGATGATCTTCTTTTTGTCGACATCACCGACCAAGAGATCGTTCTGACCACCGTCGGCGAAGGCGCCGATGGCGCCCCGGTGGTGAAAAAGAAGGTTCGTGCGCCCCATAACTTCAGATATTTCGGTTGGCCCCCTCAGTCCCCGATGAAAGGAACCACCGCGAAGACGGCATCCGGTGACCGGAATCCAAAGAATCTGGTGGTCCAGAGCAGGCATCTCTGGTTCTCCCAGACCGTCAATGTGGATGGGCGGGCAGGCGTCCAGTGGCACCAGGTCGCCCTCGATGGCAAGTTCGTCCAAAGCGGCTTGATCGCGCATGCCACCAATAGTTACATCCAAACCTCCATTGCCGTGAACCGCCGAAAAGACGTCCTTGTAGGATTTCAAGAAACGGGACCGGACATGTTCATCTCGGCCCGATGTGCCTGGCGGAGAGGGAATGATCGGGCCGGCGCGCTGCGACCGATCATCTCGTTTGGCACGGGGCTGGCGGCAACCGAGGGTGGTTCCTGGGGCGACTACAGCGGCTCGGTGATCGATGGCGACAATCTCACCGACCTGTGGACGATTCAGAGCGTCGCCAATGAGCGGGGCCGAGGGAGCACCGTCATCATGCAGGTTCGACCCTAGAAAAGGTTAGGGCACCCATCATCCTCGATGGAGTGACGCATGAGAACACGCTCTTTACTTGCATCAGTGCGCTTGGGAATGCGCGGCCAGGTATTCCATCGGCCACCGACCACTGGCACATCGTTCGACCAAAACTAAGCCGGATGTCGGGACTTACGGTTAACCGACCTCCGCAATCCCTGATTGCCGAGGTCGGTTGACTGGGCGTTGGGTCACGGCGCGTTCCTCTAAATGTCCTCCCTGGTTTCCGTATCTTGGTGGGTCCAAACGAAGAGAGCGGGAAGAACGACCAGGGTCAGCAACGTCGCTGAAACAATGCCGCCGATCACCACGGTTGCCAGCGGCCGCTGCACTTCTGCACCAATGCCGGTGTTCAGGGCCATTGGAATGAACCCAAGCGCGGCCACCAGCGCCGTCATCAAAACAGGACGTAAGCGTTCGGTTGCTCCCTCCCGGACGGCATCGACCACCGTCCGCCCCTCGGTTCGCAGTCGGTTGATTGCCGAGACCATGACAACGCCATTCATGACCGCAACACCGGATAGCGCGATAAACCCTATGCCCGCGGTGATGCTGAATGGCAGGCCCCGCGCGGCGAGAGCCAAGATCCCCCCCGTGATTGCGAGGGGGACGCCGGTAAAGATGAGAATCGCCTGTTTTAAGGACCCGAACATGGAGAAGAGAAGAATGAAAATCAAAGCGAGGGCCACTGGCACAACGAGGGTCAATCGCGCCGACGCTTGCTGAAGGTTCTCAAACTGGCCGCCCCAGGTGATGTAATAGCCTTCCTTGAGTTTCACACTCTGTTTGATCGCGGATTGAGCCGTGGCAACGAACGACCCCAGGTCCGTTCCCCTGACGTTGAGTTGGACGACGACCCGTCGTTTGCCCATTTCTCGGGAAATCTGAGCGGGGGCCGGCACATTGTCGATATGCGCAACCGAACTCAGAGGGACCCCTCCGCCATCAGGAGTCTCCACGAGCATGCCTTTGATCGCGTCGATGTCGTTCCGAAGTTCCTTGGGCATGGTCACCGTGAGAGCGAATCGCTTGTCTCCTTCGATGATTTGACCGACGGGCTCGCCTCCGAGCGCCGTCGCGACCAGCTCCTGAATATCATCGATGTTGATGCCAAGACGGGAAATCGCGTCCCGGTCGATGTCGATTTGAAGAACTGGCACCTCATCGACCTGCTCGACTTCGACGTCCTGCGCGCCGGGAATCTCCCGCATTACCGAAGCAATCTCATCCGCTTTGGATTTCAGCTCCCTCAGGTCTTCGCCGAACACCTTGACGCCGACGTCGGCCTTGACTCCAGATACCAATTCGGAGAAACGCATCTGAATCGGTTGCGAGAAGTTATAGCCTTGACCGGGAACGTCGCCGACCTTGGCCTCGAGTTCTTCAACAAGCCCTTCCTTGGTCATCCCCTTGCGCCATTGATCGCGCGGTTTGAGCATGATGAAACTATCAGTCAGGCTCAACGGCATCGGGTCGGTCGCCACCTCGGGAGTGCCACTCCTTGAGAAGACCGTCAATACCTCGGGCACTTCAAGCACTTTCTTTTCAAAAGCAGTGACCAACTTGACGGTTTGCTCGGCATCGACGGTTCGAACTCGAACGGGCTGAATGACCAAGGAGCCCTCGTCGAGTTGAGGCACGAACTCCGAGCCCAGCCTGGTAAACACGATGCCTGAGACGGCAAGCAGTCCAAGCGCTCCACCGATAACGACGCCTCGCGCCCGTAGCGAAAAGCGGAGCGCACGAGCGTAGATTCGGCTGAAGAGGCTCATGACGGGGTTTTTCCCTTCCTTGGTGTTCCCGGACAGAAACAGGCTCGCCAGTACGGGAACCAGCGTCATCGTCAGGAGGAGGGCGCCAAGGAGCGCAAATACGACGGTGAAGGCCATTGGCTTGAACATCTTCCCTTCGGTCCCCTCAAGGGCGAGGATCGGCAGGTAGACAACGGTGATGATGGTCACCGCGAATACCGTCGGCTTGGCCACTTCCCGCGCCGATTCCCATACCGAGTGCCTTACTTCCTTACGGGTCAAAGTTGCACCCCGATGCTCACTCGTATCTTCCTGCCCGGGATCGCCGAATTCATTTGGCTCTGCCACCCCGGGATCGCCGAATTCATTCGGCCCTAATATCCTGGGATCGCCGAATTTATTCGGCGTTGAAAGCCTGGGATCGCCGAATCTATTCGGCTTCACCATCGAGGTTCCCTTACGGTCTCTCGCTTCGGCCAATCGCCGGACCGCGTTCTCAATCATGACAA
>JADZBW010000371.1 GCA_020851885.1 Fimbriimonadaceae bacterium
AATCGCCGTTTGGAGGCGTGAAGCGGCGTAGCGTTGGCCCTGAAAGCCAAGGCGGACGCGTGATCGATATAGATGCTACCGCATCCAATCCGCTCCAGATGTTCGTGTCGTTCGCGACCGGCGGCCTTTGGACCACCCAGGATGAGGGAATCACCTGGAAATCGCTCTTCGACGGCCAGAGCAGCTATGCGATTGGCGACACTGCGGTGAGTCGAGATGGCAAGACGATTTGGGTCGGCACCGGTGAAAACAACTCCCAGCGAACCAGCTACTCGGGGACCGGCGTTTTCAAAAGCACGGATGGCGGGGCAACCTGGCAGAACATGGGTTTGTCCGAGTCGCACCGCATTGGCCGCGTTCTCATCGACCCCAAAAACGAAAATGTCGTCTACGTGGCCGCCATTGGCGCCCTCTACTCTCAGAATCCGAATCGCGGTGTCTACAAGACCGTCGACGGTGGCAAGACTTGGCAATGGGTCCTCAAACTCGATGAATACACTGGGGTCATCGACCTGGCCATGGACCCCCGAAATCCGGACGTCCTCTATGCCGCGGCGTGGGAACGAGACCGACGGGCCTGGAACTTCCGCGAAGGCGGTAAGGGCTCCGCAATCTATAAGTCCACCGATGGCGGCAAGTCCTGGAGCAAGTCGATGAACGGATTGCCGCAAGACGGAAACCTCGGCCGCATAGGCCTTGCGATCGCCCCCTCCAAGCCGGATATCGTCTATGCCTGGGTCGACAACCAATCCATCGATAACGATCCCAGCATCGACGAGCGGCAACCGAGCGGCGAGCTCACCGTCAGGCGCTTCCTGTCGATCGACGAAAAGGTCTTTATTCAGGTGGACAAGGATGTTCTCGATCGGTTCTTCCGTCGCTACATGCCCACGGACCTCAAGCTTGACGAGACGGTCGAGAAGGTTCGCAAAGGTGAACTGAAGATGTCCGACCTTCGGAACGAACTGCTCAAGCGGAATCCAAACGCTCTGGAGTTCGGTTCGATCGACCAAGAACTCTACCGATCCGATGACGCCGGAAAGACGTGGGTCAGAACTCATCGACATCGACTTGGCGAGCACTTAGGCTATTACTGCGGCCGAATCTGGGTCAATCCAAAGGACGCCAATGAGGCTGTCATGAGCGGCGTCTTGATGCTGCGAACCAAGGATGGGGGAAAGACCTTCGAAGAGATTGCCGATCGCAACCACTCGGACCACCATGCCTTTTGGTACGACCCAACCAATACCCTGCGCCAATTCAACGGCAACGATGGCGGCATCTACACTTCGGGAGACGGGGGAGAGAATTGGCGACACCTGAACAACTTGGCCGTTGGACAATTCACGACCCTCGCCTTGGACAATGCCGTTCCCTATAACATTTACGGCGGCCTTCAGGACAACGGCACCGTGAAGGGCTCGGCGTCTCGGGCAAGGCGAGGCGACGGTTGGACCTCGATCGGCGGTGGCGATGGAAGCGCGGTCGCCGTCGACCCGAGGGGGGACATCGTCTTCGTGGCTTCGCAATTCGGAGCCCACAGTGGCTTGAACATGAAGACCAACGAGCGTTGGAGTGCGCGAGCATCCGGAAAGCCAGGCGACGCCTTGCGCTACAACTGGGTCTCGCCTATCATCATCTCCCTGCATCACCCGGATATCGTTTATTTGGGCTCCAACAAAGTGCACCGGTCGATGGCCTCCGGCAGGAATTACACCGATATTTCGGGCGACCTTACGAAAAACCTGCCCAATGGGGATGTTCCCTACTCCACGATCAAAGACCTTAGCGAGAGCCCGCTGCAATTTGGATTGATCTACGCGGGATGCGACGATGGAACCGTCAAGATGACCCCAGACGGAGGCTACCAATGGATCGATATTCCGACCCCCCAGCCTAAGAAGTGGGTCAGCCGGATCGTCTCCAGCAAGTACGATCTTGGTACGGTCTACTGTGCCCAAAGTGGCTACCGGGAGGACGACTTCTCCGCCTACCTGTGGAAATCGACCAACTACGGGAAAACTTGGACTTCGATCGTTGGGAATCTGCCTGCCGAGACCATCAACGTGATTCGCGAGGACCCCAATCGAAAGGAAATCCTCTACGTCGGAACGGATCTTGGCGTCTATGTCAGTTTTGACGGCGGCCAGAAATGGGAGGCTCTGGCGGGCGGTCTGCCAACGACCCCAGTCCATGATCTGGCGATTCAAGCACGAGACAACGAGCTTGTCATCGCCACCCACGCCCGAAGCATTTGGGTCCTTCCTCTGACCTGGGTCTACGACCTTACGCCGGAGCTGCGGGCAAGCGAGATCAAGCTGTGGCCCATCGCGGATATGCGTCGCTCGCGCACTTGGGGATACCAGTTTGGGGATTCATGGAGCACCGAGCCGATCGGCGCTCCCAATATCAGGCTAACCCTTTGGACCAAGGATGCCGGGAAGGGATCGGTAAGGCTGAAGGACAAGGATGGCAAGGTCGTCAAAGAGATGGCGTTTGATGCCGTTACGGGCTACAACTTCGTCGATTTCGGCCTGCTATTGACCCCCGGGAAGCCGATCACGACCAAGCCAACCAAGCCAACCACGGGAGCGGAAGCGGTCAAGGATCCGTATGAAGCCGAACGAGCCAAATATGTGGAGGCCGGCGATTATACGATCGAAGTCATCGTCGGCGGTAAGTCCGTCACGAGCGCTTGGAAACTGACGCCCGGGACATGAG
>JADZBW010000372.1 GCA_020851885.1 Fimbriimonadaceae bacterium
AGCGCGACGCGAGTTGCCTACGCAGGCTATCGATTGGCGGCTTTGCTCAACAAAGCCATGGGCTAGAGCCTGTTTTTGAACCTGAGAGAACCAAAACCTAAACTTATTCCATAGTCTGCCGAAGATTTCACATGGAATTTGCGGGGTTTGAAAAAAACTCCGCGGCACGGATGACGTTTGAGGTTAAGGAGTTCGATCAGTGAGTCTGAGAATCAACACCAATATTCCGGCGATGCATGCCCTTGCCAATCTTTCGCGAACCAACGCGGATATGCAGGGATCCATCACTCGGCTAAGCTCGGGGCTGCGCATTAACAGTGCGGCAGACGACCCGGCGGGACTGATCATTAGCGAAGGCATGCGGGCCCAAATCAAGGGACTCGATCAAGCCGTCCGCAATTCCCAGGACGCGATCAACATGTCCAAGACGGCGGAAGGTGCGATGGATGAAGTCCAGCGCCTACTCCGCGACATTCGCGGCCTCGCGGTGAGCTCAGCCAACACGGCGGTTGCCGATGCGGCCGTCCTCCAGGCGAATCAGACACAGATTCGTTCGACGATCGCCTCGATCAACAGAATTGCCGAGCAAACCCAATTCGGCACGAAGAAGCTTCTCAATGGCACCGCAGGAGCGCTGGCCAACGTGACCTCTACGGCCAATGTCGAGAGCATCTATATGGGCGGAACCTTTAATGGCGATTCCGTCGTAAGTGGCCCGATCACGATTAATCGCGTCGTTCAGGGAACCCGGGCGGCGATCGCTTTGGGTCAAACCTTTGCCAGTCCGAACACGGTCGTCACCCAGGCCGGCTCGTTTGTGATCAACGGATACTCCTTTACCAGCGACGGCACCGAGACATTGTCAAGCCTGGCCGCCAAGATCAACGAGATGTCCTCGACCACCCACGTCACCGCGCAAATCACCGGTGCTGGTCCCTACTCGATCTCGCTGTCCCAGACAACCTATGGATCGCAGCACAGTATCGACTTCTTCGATCCTTCCAATGTGATCCACAATGCGGCATCTGCGACATCGACCGGTATCAACGCCGTGTTCAATGTCTCCGTTACCACCGACAACGGAGTTCAAACCATCCCGTTCACCGGTGGACAAGGTCCGCAGGAGTCTGGCCTCCGCTTAACCGACCGAGATGGTAACGCGATCATGCTCAATGAGAACGGCAATGCTTCGATCGCCGCCGCTACTCAGGTCGGCGTCTTGACCGCAGGCAACGTTCGATTCCAAATCGGAGCGTTTGCAAATCAATCCGTTTCGTTCTCGATGCCCACCGTCTTTGCCCAGAATCTCGGCACGGGCGCCGTTCCAGGCGGGTCCATTGCGAGCCTCGATGTAACAACCCAGCAAGGCGCATACGACGCGATGAAGATCATCGACGCCGCGATCACCCAACTGGGCCAGCAGCGTGGCGAACTGGGATCGTTCCAAAAGAACTTCCTCGAGTCCACCTCCAGGTCACTTGGTATCGCGATGGAGAACCTTACTTCAAGCGAGAGCCAAATTCGAGATGCCGACATGGCTCAAGAAATCACCGAATACACACGACTCCAGATTCTCCAGCAGAGCGGCATGTCCGTACTCGCTCAGGCGAACAAGCAGCCACAGCAGGTCCTCCAACTCCTGCAGGGCTAACGAAATCAATAACCTCCACCTCCTTAACCCTCGTCGACGGCTATCGACGAGGGTTTTTTTTGGACGAATTCACGCCTCTGTATTCGACCACCCACCTTTGGTCTGCTTTGCAAGTTCTTCCTGAGAGGACATATCCGCCATAATCAATCGTGCCAATTTGGGGTGTCGTGAATCAGAAGGGAGGAGTTGGCAAGACGACAACGGCCGTGAATCTTGCCGCCGGCTTGGCCCAGCGCGGATTCCGCACGCTTCTCATCGACGGCGATCCCCAAGGAAACGCAACCACCGGGCTCGGCATCGACAAACATGCGGCCGAGGCCACCCTCTATGAGGTGCTCGCCGAAGTTGTCGACGACCCCGACGCGGATACTCCAATTCGAAGGGCGATCGTGCCGGTTTCTGAGCATTTGGGGGTGGTCCCCTCGACGTTAGACCTGGCTGGAGTCGAGGCGATTCTCATGAATGCCGTTGGGAAGGAACTGATTCTCCGAGACGCACTCGAACCGATTCGTTCGGAATTCGATTGGATCATCATCGATTCGCCGCCCAGCCTGGGATTGCTGACAATCAACATCCTCGCGGCGGTGGAGAGCGTCCTGGTGCCAATGCAATGTGAGTTCTACGCGCTGGAAGGACTCAGCCAGTTGCTCAAGACGGTGGAGATGGTGCGAAGACGGATTAATCCCGGACTCAGTGTCAAGAAAGTTCTGCTGACCATGCACGATCCCCGAAATCGGCTGACTCAGCAAGTCCAACAGGAAGTTACCGACTACTTTGGCGAGAAAGTCTCGAAAGTCGTCATTCCCCGCAACGTGCGCCTTAGCGAGGCGCCCAGTTTTGGTGAAGCCGCCGTTGTTCGCTTCCCCACTTCCAAGGGGGCTGGCGCCTACTTTGAATTCGTGGACGAGGTGATGGCAGAATGCGCCGCCAGATAGGAAAAGGACTCAGCCAACTGATTGGCGAGCAATTCGACAGCAACGGTACCGAAATCGCTCTCGACGCAATTTCGCCTAATTCTCGTCAACCACGTCGCGTTTTTGATCCGGCGGCTTTGGCCGAACTGTCTACATCGATCAAAGAACACGGCATTCTCCAACCCGTCGTCGTTCGCCCGGTCGCCGACGGCAAGTATGAACTGATCGCCGGTGAACGCCGGTGGCGAGCCGCCAAGTTGGCCGGGCTCAAGGCCGTCCCGGCTACGGTCAGAGCCGCGACCAATGAGGCGTCCCTCGAACTTGCTCTGATCGAGAACATCCAGCGGGAAGACATCAATTCCATGGAGTGCGCCCGCGCTTACCGCCTGCTGATCGATGAATTCGGCCTTACACAGGAAAAGGTGGCCGAGCGCGTTGGCAAGTCTCGGGTCGTGGTGACGAATACCTTGCGGCTGCTGAAGCTCCCGCAACGCATTCAGGATGCGCTTCAGAATGAACAAATCACCGAGGGCCACGCAAGGGCGTTGCTCGGGTTCGATAACGAGATCCACATGCTGGCCGTATTCGAAGAGGTCGCCGCCGGCAAGATGACCGTTCGCGATGTGGAGAACAGAGCCAAGACCTACACCAAGCCGAAGAAACAGAGCGCAAGGCCCAAGGCGCACAATAGCCAAGCCGACCCCGATGACGGCGCACTTGCCGAGGCCCTTTCAACCTTCTTCGGAACCCCGGTCAAGTTGCACCGCGGCGAGCTTCACGGCGAACTCTCGATTCAATTCTATTCCGACGACGATCTCGAGAGGATCTTGGAAATTCTGGGCTTTCGGATTTGAACATTCAATACCTCCAGATGTCGCTGGAACACCTGCCAGGAGTCGTGGAACTTCAGCGAGCGTGCTTCCCACCTCCATTTTCAGAGGAGCTTCTATGGAAGGAAGCGCACCTCCGTCGCCATCTGCAGGTCTTCCCTGAAGGCCAGTTTGTAGCTTTGCACGGCAAAGATGTGGTTGCCAGCGCGAGCAGCACGCGCATTTCAGAAACCACCTGGCAGGCCCATCGAAGTTGGGAAGAGACGGTCGGTGGCTTTTTCATCTCGAATTTCGATCCTAGAGGAACGACCCTTTACGGGTTAGACATTAGCGTCCATCCGGATTTTCGAGGATTGGGCATCGGACGATCCCTATACAATTTGAGATTCGAACTCGTGAGGTCACTCAAACTCGCGCGCTACGGAACAGCCTGCCGACTGCCTGATTTTCGAAGCCTCCACCGCGAGGACCCCAAATCGACCGTCGAGTCGTATGCAGAGTCCGTCGAACGAGGAGACAGAGTTGATCGAACCTTGACGCCCCTCTTGAAATATGGCCTGGAATTTCTCGGAGTCAGCGCCAATTTTATGGAAGATTACGAATCAGACAATGCCGCGGCATTATTGGAGTGGAGACCTTGAAGATTCGGATAGCTGCGGTCAACTGGAAGCTGCGTACCATCCGCGGAGACAGCGAGTTCTTCGGCCATTTCTATGACCTCGTCGAGCAGGCGCATGGGGCGGGTGCCAACATCATCGTCGTTCCCGAACTCATGGTGCTTGAACTGCTCCACTTGGAACCACAGTTGAAGGAGCCCGACGTTCCCAAGTACTTGGTCCAATATGGCAAGGCGATCGAGGAATGGATCGAGCGAATCTCAAATAACAGCGGCTTGGTTTTGGTTGGGGGCTCCCACTTCAAGGAGACCAGCGAAGGCATCGTCAACGCATGTGCCGTGGGGCATCCGTCGTTGGGAATCGTACTGGGGGCCAAGAACAACCTCACCCAATATGAAAAAGAGATGTGGGATCTCGTCCCTGGAACTTCGCTCGTTCAAATTCCCGACCGCCGACTCGGGGTGACGATCTGCTATGACTCGGAATTCCCAGAATCCGGACGAGCCTTGGCGGAGGGTGGAGTCACCATCCAATGCGTTCCGGCCTTCACCGAATCGCTCTATGGATTCAATCGTGTCCGGTGGAGCGGACACGCCCGAACGATCGAGAATCAGTGCTATCTTGCCCATTCATCATTGGTTGGGGATCTTGGACGTGAGCCGGTGCCAACGACCTATGGCAGCAGTGCCATCCTGTGCCCGCCGCTGAAGCAGTTCCCGTCATCAGGAATTTTGGCCACCACCGCATTGAACGAAGAAGGTATCGCCATTGCCGAACTCGATATGGACTTGCTGGAAGAAGCTCGCGCAACCGGTGATGTCCGAAACTGGCATGACCGCCATCTCAGCCAGTGGCCAATTCGCGATTCCATCTAGGGAAACGCGCATTTGGCGAGAACGGAATTTGTCAGTAAACTGAGTCCATCATGGCGAAGCTAGCTATTTTTCTTCGGATCGCCTCTGGATGTCTGGCGATGGTCTCTGTTTGCGCGTTTGCCCAGACGAACGCGAAAGATATCCTGAAGTCGATTTCCGACTATCGAACCCAGCAGTTTGCCGAGGCGCGAGCCAGCGGCAAACCGATCAACATTGCCGACATCGAGAAAGCAATAAGAGCCAAGGCCGATGAGGCCGTCAAGAACGTCGACCCAGCCAAAGTGGAGGCAAAGGACGCCTATGACTGGGCTCAATTGTTCCAAATGACGGGTCAGCACAAGGTCGCATGCAACTTAGCGCAGAAGTTCTTGACCACCAATCCTGAGCCTGACCAGAAGTTCTCTGCTCAGATGATGATGATGGTGAGTTGCAATGCACTTGGCGAGGCCGAAATGCTCGCCATGACGCTTCGGGACATCAAACCCACCAACGCCAACACGGGTCGAACCCTTGCCGCGAGTGCAACGGGCGCGTATATCGACACGATTGCCGAGAAACAGGGTGTCGATGAAGCCCTGAAGGTATTGGCGGATGTCGAAGGCAAGATCCCCGAGGTCGACCACAAGGCCTATGCGAAGCAAATGTTGGATGCCGCCAAAGCCCGCGAAGCAACGAATCCTCCGGCTACCGCGCCGAAACCCGACGACGAACGGCTCGCCCAATTTGAAGCGAATTCCCGCCAGTTGTCAGAAACTTACCGGTTCCGATTCGTCGACAAGAAAGCCGAACTCCTACGCGGCGCGGGCCGGAAGGACGACGCGGTTAAGGTGCTTGGCGAATACGTCAAGAACGCTGATCCCAAGTCGCCGACCTATCGCTCGGCCAAATCGGCGCTGACCCAGATGACGATCGTCGGAGCCCCTGCCGCGTCGATGATGATCGAACGAGCCTATGGCGAATTCAAAGGTCTCGATCAATACAAGGGAAAGGTTGTTATCGTCGATTACTTCGCCCATTGGTGCGGCCCGTGCAAGGCGAGCTATCCCGACATGCGCAAAATGTACGACGAACTCCATGGCAAAGGCCTTGAGATCGTGGGGGTGACCCGTTATTACGGATACTACAAGACCGAGAACACCCAGGCTCGGGATATGCCAAAAGACACTGAGTTCGCCAAAATGGCCGAATTCATGAAGGAGTTCAACATCATCTGGCCCGTCGTTTATGGCGACCAATCGAACTTTGAGGCCTACGGTATCACTGGAATTCCAACGACGATCCTGATCGATCGCAAAGGAAACGTTCACTCGATCGATGTTGGCTACTCGCCTGCGTCCTTCAAGAAATTCCGCGAGGAAGTTGAAAGGGCGCTCGGTTAGACTCTCTGAGGGACTGGAAAGGACCTTTCCAGTCCCTCTTTTTGCGTCCTAGAGGCCCTTCGTGGCCCTTTTGAGTTCTCTAACAAACTCAAGGATCTTCGAACGGCCATTGGGCCACTCGCCATTCAGGAGTTCCACCAGGCTCGATCCGACCACCGCTCCGTCCGCAACCTCACAGACCAGCCTCACATGCGCTGGCTTGGAGATCCCAAAGCCGACACACACCGGTTTCGAAGTCTTGTCCTTGATCCTGGAAACTAGCTCGCCAACTTCCGGTGGAACATCCGACTGCGTTCCCGTAACACCAGTGCGAGATACAGCATAGATGAAGCCGGTCGATCGACGACAGACCTCTTCGATCCTCTGCTCCGTGCTCGTTGGAGCGGCAAGATAGATGGTGTCGAGGCCATTGGCCTCGGCGACCCGGCCCCAGGCATCCCCTTCGTCTGGTACCAGATCGCTGAGGATCGCCCCAGAGATCCCGGCCGCCGCCGAATCCTTTGCGACTCGTTCCAGCCCCAGACGCAAATAGGTGTTGTAGTAACCCATGGTTATCAGTGGCACCGGAGACTCGTATCGCGACACTGCCTCGAGGATTGCCCCGGGCGTTGCCCCACGGTCGAGCGCTCGTTGGCTGCTTGCCTGAATGGTCGGCCCCTCTCCAAAAGGATCACTAAAGGGAATCCCGATCTCGATCAGGTCGGCCCCACCCTCGGTCAGAGTCTCCAGGATCGATGGGAGGTCTTGACGCGGCTGGTCTCCTGCAGTCAAAAACAGCACGAGGGCCTTCTCTTCCTTGGCCCTCAGCGCTTCAAATCGTGCGTGAATCTGACTCAATATGGGAGGATTCTACCGTTCCCCCCGCAGTTCGCGGCGCATCGGCTCCTAGAGCTTGAAGGGCGCTCCAAGCGACTTCTTCCAATCTGCCTTCTGTGTTGACGTAAGGACGGCAAGTATTTGGGCCTCACCGCTTCTTTCGGCCGTATTCATTTTGGGCTCATAGGAGCGAACGATCTCCTGACGCTTCTTGTCGCCCTTCTTTCCGGGCGGTGCGGCTTCAATTTCCGTGCCCATCTTTGCGCTCAGGTCATCGAGCGTCTTCAGCGTCGTTTGAGCGATTGTTTCAATCTTCACCCGTTGCTCCGCGGCAAGGCTTAATTGCTTGGCGAGTTCGATATTTCGCAATGCGAAAGGACCTTCCGACTGCATGGCGATCTGCTTGAAACGCTTCAACTGCGCGGCATCGAGGAGACCCTGTAAGTTCTTGGCACAGGATCGTTCACGTTCGGCCAGCTTCGCTTGCAGCGCACCGTATTGGTCCGGCTTCGCCGAGCCAAGCTGGTTCGATATCGACACCTGTGCTTTGTTGTGCTCTGCCAGCAGTTCGGCAATTTGTTTCGCCTGCTCTGAGTCGATCTTCAATTCGAACTGAACTCGTGGTTCTCCCAGGTGAAAGGCCTTTGAGCCCACGATGCCAAGGGGGGATGGATACAGTTGTGAGCATATTGCTCCAACTCCCATCAAGAAGATCAGCGCACTGACGAGCCACCTCATGGCTACTTCGCCACCTTAAAGGGCTTTCCCAGGAGCGCTTGCCAAGCCGACTTCTGCGGCGCGGTCAAGATTCCGATGAGCTTCTGTTGGGTTGCGGACTGCAACTGCTGAATCTGCGGGGCGATCCGCTTGCTCGCGGCATCGAGTTCGCCTCTCATTTGGGATTCGAGCAGCTTTCGCTCCTCATCATCTTTGGGTCGCTTTGCCGTGTACTTGTCGAAGATCGGTTTGAGGTTGGTTCTCTCGATGTCTCCCGCCTGTTTGGCGCCATCGGAGAACGTCTTTTTGAAATTCTCGTAGGGTGCGCCGGACAGACCGATTTTCTTGGCCACAAGGTCGTCGAGCAACGCGAGCAGACCGGCTCGCTGCAACGTCAGTTCACGCAGCCGCTTGAGCTGTACGGGAGAAAGTTCGGTAAGAACTCCCTTCTTAAGCTCATCGAAATATCCTCGGAGTTTGGCTTGCGTCTGAGGCTGGGTGTCTTTCGTCTTGGCGGCCTTTTGCTGGGCGTCATAGGTTGTCAGTCGCGTCTTGTGGGTGGCGGCCGCTTCATTCATGGCTTTGCGCTGGGCATCAGTGATTCCGATTTCCGTTTGAATCTGTTTGACTTGGAGGATGCTGATGTCCGCGCAGTGGTAATCGAATGGGTCCGGTGCCTGCGCCTGGACGCTGGTTGCCATTGCAAACAGGGCGAATATCGGAAGTTGAAGTTTCATGAAATAATTGACGGCCCAATTGGGCCATGGCCTCTAGGAATAGTCCATTATGTCCGGATCACCAGGTCGGATGGACTAGAAATCTGTCGTTCCATTCCAATGCTGAATCTCGATGCTTGAGATGTTTCCCTGGCTCTTGATCGTCTCCATCAACGCTTTCGTGGGCTTGACATGCTGCACGAGTCCAATTGGCATGGCAACGTCGTCCTCCACAACCTCGATGAGGACTTCGTAACTTCCAGGATTGTCGTCGATCAGGTGCTTCAACTGCAGCAGCTGGCGCGGAGTCGCCTTCTTGATGCGAATTTGGACGATGCCTTGGGCATTTGATTCTCGTGCGTGCCCGAAATCCAAGGTGTCTTCAATAGGTTTGACGTCCTCGATTCGAATCTCAACCGATTTTTCGCCGCGTAATTCGCGATGCATCACGTAGCCGGCAACCTGAACGACGGAATCCTTGATCAGGACGTCCTTCAGCTTGGCGTAGGTTGCCGGGAAAGCGATCAAACCGACTTGGCCCGTGAAATCTTCGAGAGTCAGGCTCGCCATCTTCTCTCCCTTCGACTTCGTCACAATGGTGCGCAGTCCGGCGATGACTCCGGCGACCTTGACAAACGCATTCTCCTCCAGTTCCTCGATCCCGTTGCAGTTGTAGGTCGCCGAAAGTCGGAGGGTCGATTCGTGGCCCCTTAAGGGATGGTCCGAAACATAGATGCCCATGACTTCCTTCTCCATGGCAAGGCGATCGCCACGCGATTCCAAGTCGACTTCAGGAAGGACGGGATAGGAGATCGCTTCCGGGCCCGAAGCATCGCCGCCGAAAAGCGAGTCCTGGCCTGCCAATCGGTTACGGTTTGAGTTATCAGCAAACATGAGCGCCGCTTCGGCTACAGCCAACAGCTTGTTACGGTTCGGATCGATGCTATCCAGCGCGCCCGAGCGGATCAGGGCTTCCAAAGCAGTCTTGTTAACGCCCGCTGGCCTAACTCGATCCGCAAACTCAAAGAGGTGCCTGAAGGGACCGTTCTTTTCCCGATCCGCCAGGATTCCTTCAACAACGCCTTCGCCGACGCCCTTGATGGCGACCAGGCCAAATCGAATCGAAGTCTCATTTTCGATCGTGAAATCCAGAGAGGACTTATTCACGTCGGGAGGAAGGACTCTGATCTTCTTGCGCCGACATTCCTCGATAAAGGCGATGATTCGGTCTTCCTTGGATCGGTAAACGGCCAGAAGTGCCGCCATGTACTCAACCGGGAAATTGGCCTTGAGGTAGGCAGTTTGATAGGCGAGAATCGAATAGCAAACGGCGTGCGCCTTGTTAAACGCATATCCAGCGAATGGCAGCAGCAACTCCCATATCTTCTCTGAGACTTCCGCTTGAATGCCCTGGGCGCCGGTTCCCGCCAGAAACTCGGTCTTCATTTCGGCCATGGCGTTGGCGTCCTTCTTTCCCATTGCCCGACGAAGGACATCGGCCTTGCCAAGGGTGAAGCCCGCGAGGGCCTGGACGAGTTTTAGAACCTGATCCTGGTAAACGATAACGCCATAAGTTTCCTCGAGGATTGGCTTCATCAGGTCATCGAGATATTGCGGCTGGACCTTGCCGAATTTCGTGTCGATGAATCTCGGTATGTGCTCCATCGGGCCGGGCCGGTAGAGCGCCACCATCGCCGCCAGTTCTCGGATGCTATTCGGTTTGAGTTGTTGAACCCACCGGGTCATTCCACCGCCTTCGAGTTGGAAGACGCCGGTTGTTTCACCTCTGGCAAGCATCTCAAACGTAGCGTCATCGTGTTCAGGGATCTCTTGGACGTCGAGTTCGATTCCCCGCGTCTGCTTGATGTTGGCGACCGCTCGTGACAGAACCGTGAGGTTGGAGAGGCCCAGGAAATCCATCTTCAGGAGCCCAATCTTCTCCAGAATTCCCAT
>JADZBW010000373.1 GCA_020851885.1 Fimbriimonadaceae bacterium
AACGCCTGACGCACCACCTTGGTGGGGTCCCCGACGCCGTGCTTGGCCAGATCCTCAGAGGTGAGGGTCTCGGCATTGCAGCCCTTGCCCTCGCGCTTGACCGCTTCCACGACCACCGAACCCTCGGCGCCCGCGTTCTCCGCGATGGTGCGTAGAGGCGACTCGATCGCCTTCAGAACGATCTTGCGGCCGATCTCTTCGTCGCCTTCGTAGGGCTTCGCAGTGGTCAAAACCTTGCCGGCCGTGATAAGGGCGGTGCCGCCGCCGGGGACGATGCCCTCTTCCAGCGCCGCTCGGGTCGCCGCGATGGCGTCCTCGATTCGGGCCTTCTTCTCTTTGAGGGCGGTCTCGGTGGCCGCGCCAACCTTGACAACGGCAACGCCGCCGCTGAGCTTGGCCTGTCGCTCCTGCAGCTTTTCCTTGTCATAGGTGCTGTCGGTGTGCTCGACCTGCTGCTTGATCTGCTTCAATCGACCCTGGATCGCATCCTTCTTGCCCTTGCCGCCGACGATCGTGGTGGTTTCCTTGGTGATGACCAGTCGAGCGCAGCTGCCGAGCATATCGGGGGTGACGTTCTCAAGCTTGATGCCGAGATCGTCGCTGATGAACTGGCCACCGGTGAGGATCGCCATGTCTTCGAGCATCGCCTTGCGTCGGTCGCCAAAGCCGGGAGCTTTGACGGCGACGAGGGGCAGATTGCCCCGGATTCTATTGAGTACCAGGGTGGCGAGGCACTCGTTCTCCACGTCTTCGCAGACGATGACGAACGGGCGGCTCATTCGGATGACCTTCTCCAGCATGGGGATGAGGTCCTGGATATTGCTGATCTTCTTCTCGTAGAAGAGGATCATTGGCTCTTCATAGACCGTCTCCATGCGGGTGGCGTCGGTGACGAAGTAGGGGCTAAGGTAGCCCTTATCGAACTGACGGCCTTCCACGACTTCATGGCTGGTCTCGGTGGACTTGGACTCCTCGACGGTGACAACGCCGTCTTTGCCGACGGTGTTGATGACCTTGGCGACGAGTGCGCCGAGCTCGGGGTCGTTGGCGGAGATGGTGGCAACTTCCTGGATGTCCTTATCGCCCTTGACCGGCTTGCTGATCTTGGCGAGCTCGGTAACGATGCCGTCGACGGCCCGGTCGATCCCAGCTTTGATCTGGGTGGCGTTGGAACCGGCCGCCACGTTGCGAATGCCTTCCTTGAAGATGGCCTGGGCGAGCACGGTGGCGGTGGTGGTGCCATCGCCTGCGGTGTCGTTGGTCTTGCTGGAGACCTCTCGAATGAGCTGGGCGCCCATGTTCTCAAATCGGTTCTCGACCTCGATCTCTTTGGCGATGGTGACGCCATCGTTGATCACGGTCGGGGAGCCGAACTTGCGCTCAAGGACGACGTTGCGTCCTCGGGGGCCAAGGGTGACCTTGACCGCGTTGGCGAGTTTGTCCACTCCCACTTCTAAGAGCTTCCTGGCTTCATCGGTGAATTTGATATCTTTTGCTGGCATGTTTTTGTAATTGGATCCTGTTGGGGGTTGAGATGGGTGAATGGGTGAATGGGTTAATGGGTTGATGGGTGAGTGGGTTAGTGCTTTGAGGGACTTTGGCGAAGTGACTTCGCCAGATTCAGGAGCATCGTTCCAATTCGTCGGAACAGGGAGTCTGCTTGAAGCGCCTCTTCTATCGTCAGGTATTCGAGCTTGATTGCTATTTCAATTGCGGCATTGACTTCATGGAGAGAGCCCCGTGAGATGTCGCAGAATCTGGCGAACTCCAACTTGCTGTTACGTCCCCAGCCTTCGGCGATATTCAGCGTCACGGAGATCGCGGCTCTTCTCAATTGCTGAGTAAGTCCGTAGGTCTCCGAAGCAGGAAACCGATGGGTTAGTCGATAGCATTCGGCAACAAGGTCCAGTCCTGCTTGCCAAACGATTAGCTTCTTGTATCCGTCGATGCCACCGGTTTCCTTGCCGTATCCGGAGATGACTTCTTGAACAGAAATGGGGTCAGCCGCTCTAGTGAGACAATCGAGAGTGGCCAAGTCGTTGATTGAATCTAATTCCATCGACTTCTCCTCGCCACTCTCTAGCCCGGTCACACCTTGACCAATGATCAAATCCACCTACCTACTTACCCATTAACCCACTCACCCGAACCTCTTTACTTCGAAGCGCCCACAAGCGCTCCTTCGAGCACCGCGAGGACGTCGTCGGCGCGGAGGATGATGTAGTCCTTGCCGTCCACGGCGACTTCAGTGCCTGCGTACTTGCCGTAGAGCACAACTTCGCCAGCCTTAACGCCGACGGGGGCGAGTTGGCCGCTGTCAAGACGCTTGCCGGGACCGACGGCGATGACGGTGCCTTTCAGAGGCTTCTCTTGGGCGGTGTCGGGAAGGATGATGCCACCGGCAGTCTTTTCTTCCTTGGCGGCTGCCTCGACGACGATTCGATCGTGTAGGGGTTGCAATGCCATAGTTTTGATTTCTCCTAAATTGAAGGTCGATTTATCGGAGAAGCCGTCTTTCCGCATTTCGGATTTGCGGACCGTTTTGCCGCAGAACCGACTGACCGGAACTCCGCTCCGCCGTATGTGTTGGCAGTTTACCACCGAGAGTGCTAACGAATCACTTTCGAGTCGTGAGGTCCTATGGCAATTGGGACTCGGAGGCCGTGTTTGGCCGCGAGCCGTCGACCGGTCGTCTAAGAGGGACCAACTTGAATTGAAAGGAGAGACAAAATGGAGACGCTGAAAGAACGAACCGTTCGGTACATGAAGGATATCCACGCGGCGGAGAAGGGGCTATTGGATTTGCTCGACAACCTGGCCAGGGATGCCGATGCGCCTGGCGAATTGATCCTTATCTGCAGGGATGCCGTCTTGGATTCCGAGCATCGGCAGGCGGTGCTGGCGGACCGCCTTAAAGAGATGGGGAGCCAGCCATCCGGAATCAAGGACTTCACGAACAGCGCGATCGGCCTGGTCGTCGATGCCATGAATGCAGGCCATTGTCGCGAGGATAAAAGGACCATGGATGTTATCAAGGCCCACGCCGGTTGCCATCTCCTGCACGGCACGTACTCGGCGCTCGAAGCCTATGCCAGTTGGGTGAACGACGACGCCACGGCCACGATGGCGCACCTGCATCGGAAGGAGACCGAAGACACGGCGAGCAAGTTGCTTCCCGGAATCCAGGCCTGCGCACGATGGGTCTCCCAGGATGTACCCGCGATGGCGCCATAGGTCTTTTTGAAGCCCGCGAGAGTCAGAAACGAGTTGTCGAGGCTGCGATTGTGTTGAACAACCTAGGGAATGCAATGGCGTATCCTGGCGCGGTAGTAGTCGCACATTCTCGCGGTCGTCTTCCAAAGTGGCTGCTTCTTCACCTCATGGTCCCGTTTCACGGCCGAGATCGTGCGCGGCGCGTCATCCGAGGCGGTCAAACTGGTGATGGCATGAAGGATCTGAATCGCGGCTCGCTGCTCGAGGAACTGTACGAACTCATCAGGTCGATTCCGATCGGCAGAGTCTCTGGATATGGCGATCTCGGCAAGTCGCTCAGCCGTCCCGTTTCAGGGTTGCTGGTGGGCCGATGGGTGGCCAATTGTCCAAGCGATCTTCCATGGTGGCGAGTCGTCGGCGCGGACGGACGAATGCCGGTTTGGAAACGGGATCCGAATCTGGAAACGATTCAGCGCGACCGCCTCATTGAGGAGGGCGTGGAATTTGTAGATGAGAAGGTGGACATGGCGCGATTCCGCTTCGCGCCATGAGTTTCGGAGGTTACTTGCGACGCCGCTTGATTCGAGCCATTCCTACCAAACCGATTGCCATCGCGCCAAGGGTCAGCGGTTCGGGAACGAGGTGAGCCTGCTCGATCAAGGCAATTCCTGCGTAGTCCCGGGTGGGTAAAAATTCCGTTGGATCCACGGCGAGAAAAAAGGATTTCTTGATCTTGTACCTGGTGACGGCCTGCGAAAGGGCGACGTTCTGGGTATAGGTGTAGCTCGGACCATTGAAGGTCAGCGAACCGACGTTGTTCGTCGTCCCGCTCGATCTCAGGCCATTGCCGATCGATCCCACGAGAGTCTCATTCCCGATTCCATCGACTGCGAAGACGTCCTCTACAAATGAGATGAATCCGGAGCCACCCAGAACGCCCTGCAGCACGATTCCGACAGACTGGACGGGCACCGCATTGGTGATCTCATAGGTGAAAGAATAGGTCTGGTTGAATCGGGTCGGATTCGTGCTGTCCCCAACAAGGAGCGAATCTGAATGATCAGAGAATGGGAAGAAGTCGATCAGGCTCGTGGTGTTTGGTTCGGTGATCGCAGGACCACCCACGGTCAGAGTCTGGTTTCCCGAAATTCCAATCAATTTGAAATCTGCCGACGCAAGGTTGAAGAAAGTGAAGGCATGGGCTTGACTGGCAAACAGAACCGCCAACAACCCAATCGACACGCGCATTGATAATTTCATTCTCTCTCCGGAGCATCCAATAAGACGCCTGGCAACCCAGGCAAAATCTAATCCCAACAATATTGTACAACGATTCTTGAAAATTAGTCCGAGTACAAGGAACTTAGGGTCTGATTGAGACACAAATGTTCCAAGACCACGAGGGCGCAAAATCTGTGCCACTCAACTTCGATGTGCCGAAGCCACCCGTTTGAAGGCAGCCGTCGCCCGATCTATGGCTTCGTCATCGATGTCGGCATGAAGGACCAACCGGAATCGATTGGGCGCAACAGGGAAGCACCAGACCCCTTCTTGGTGCAGAGCTTGCGTCCAATCGCTCGCGGAAGAATCGGTGCCAACCAAGACGATATTCGTCTGCACGCGTTCCCAGTCGATCGTTAAGCCACGGATCTCAGAGATCGCCTGTGCGAGCGCACGGGCTCGGCGATGGTCCTCCGACAGGCGATCCACCATTTGGTTCAAGCTGACGATTCCACAAGCGGCAAGGATGCCTGCCTGACGCATGCCGCCACCGAGTCGTTTGCGCCAAATGCGCGCCTCGTCGATGAAGCCATGGGATCCGCAAAGAACCGAGCCTACGGGCGAACGAAGACCCTTGCTCAGGCAGAAATTGACTGAATCCACCCGCTTCGTGATCTCCCTGACATCGACTCCCAACCCAACGGCGGCATTAAAGACCCGCGCGCCATCGAGATGGATCTTCATTTCGTGGCGATCGGCAACGCCCCGGTATTCCTCCATCATGGGCAGGGGCACAATGGTTCCCCCGCCACGGTTGTGAGTGTTCTCCAAGCAAAGCAGGGTCGTACCCGGCGTGTGGATACTGCGCTTTAGGACATGCGATTCAATGTCGGCTGGATCCATCACGCCCTTATCCGATCGAAGGGTCCAAGTCACCACATTGGCGAGAATTCCTGGTCCACCGACTTCGTAATAGACCATGTGCGCTTCTTCCTCGATGAGAACCGCGTCGCCTCGATCGCAGTGAACGGCCATCGCGATCTGGTTCCCCATCGTCCCACTGGGAACGAACATCGCCGATTCCTTGCCAACCTTGGCGGCGGCCAGTTCCTCCAACTGTTTGACCGTTGGTTCGTCGCCGAGAACGTCGTCGCCCAATGGAGCGGAAGCCATCGCTGCGTACATTTCTGGCGTCGGACGCGTGACGGTGTCGGAGCGAAGGTCGACGATCATGGTGCCAGTTTACGTGAATATCGAGAGCGGCTCGCCAAGGAGATTCGGCGAGCAATCAACGCTGGCCTTAGCCCCGTCCCAAACGCAACCGACTAGACCAGCATCGCAAGAATCTCGGCGGTCTCTGCCACCGATTCCTCAAATGCCAGACACGCGATTTCTATTTCGCTGGGGGTGATGATCAATGGTGGCTCGAATCGGAGAATCCTCGGATTGTTGAGGGTGTATGCCACGCACACCCCACGTTTCAGCATCTGGGCTACCACCAACTCCCCAACTTCGTCCATCTGGAATTCGACGCCGATCAATAGACCTCGCCCACGCACTTCCTTGATAAGATCGCTATGCTTATCGGCGGCCTGCTTGAGCCCTGCCTGCATCAGCAGGCCCATCTTGCGGGACCGCTCGACGAGCCCCTCTTCCTCGATCACTTGGATCGTGGCCAGCCCAGCCGCGCACGCGAGTGGGTTTCCTCCGAAAGTGGATGTGTGGGAGAGCGGACTATCCGCGTAGATCTTCTCCCACACGGTTTTTGTGCCTACCAATGCCCCAATCGGCATGATTCCTCCACCCAGAGCCTTGGCAAGCGTCATCAAGTCGGGAGAAACGCCGTCGTGGTTGCATCCGAACCACTTACCGGTGCGGCCCAGAAGCGTCTGCACCTCATCGGCGATGAGGAGAGCCCCATGCTTGTCGCAAGCTTGACGCAGGTCGTACAGATAGCCGACGGGCGGGACGATGATGCCTCCCTCGCCCTGTATTGGTTCCACGATGAAAGCAGCCGTTTCGTCGGTGATCGCCTTGCGAGCGGCATCAGAATCTCCAAAGGGCACGAAAGAGACGCCGGGGAGGAGCGGTTCAAACGGCTTGCGGTACTTCTCACGGCCCATCACGGAGAGCGCGCCGAGCGTCTTGCCATGGAAACTGTTATCCGTGGAGACGAGCTTGGTGCGACCGGTCGCCTTTTTGGCGAACTTGAGGGCGCCTTCTACGGCTTCCGCACCGCTATTGCAAAAGAACACGTATTCCAGGCCTTCCGGGGTGATCTCAGCAATCTTGGCCGCCAAATCAGCCCCTTGCTTGTTGAAGAACGCCTTTCCGCTCAGGCCCATGTGGTCCAACTGGTGTTTGACGGCCTCGACGACTTTGGGATGTCGGTGACCCAGGCTGAAGCAGCCATAACCGCCCAGGCAATCGAGATAAGCCTTTCCGTCTTGGTCGTAGACGTAGCACCCTTCGCCACGCATTTCAACTCCGAAACCGGCGAACTGCATGAGCTTGGCAAGGTAGGGGTTGATGTGATTCGTGTACTTGTCGACCACGTCGGCGAACAGGGCATCCGCATCCATGAGGCGAGTATAGCGGGACAATTCCGCAACTTCTAGGACCATGTATAGAACTGTGCTTCTCCGGCGACCTACGTTGTGGACTTAGCGTATTCTCTTAGGTCTGATGCTGACCCTATGGATCCGGTCCGTCCTTCCTCTCGCCGGTTGTATTGGTATCTTCGGGGTTGCTGGATTCGTGACGTCTGAGCCTCCTACCGACGCAATTGCGAATTTGCAAAAGGAGCTTGGGGCGGGCGCCGTCACGCTGCCGTTTGAACCCAAGTGTGGTTACTTGAAGGCCATCCTGAAGCAGTTGGATGTACCCGAATCCTCGCAAGTCCTTGTTTTTGCAAAGACGAGCCTGCAGAGTCGTTTCATATCGCCTCAAAAACCGCGGGCAATCTACTTCAACGATCATACGTACGTCGGATGGGTGAACGGTGGCGAGTTAATCGAGATCGCGAGCGTCGATCCCGAGAAGGGTACGCGCTTCTACACGATTCGC
>JADZBW010000374.1 GCA_020851885.1 Fimbriimonadaceae bacterium
ATGCATGGCCGAGATGGAACCGTCCATCGCGGATACGTCAAGCCTGTCCCGGACCACCTTTATATGGGAAATCACCCCGCCGCTGAGTTCGGTCTGCCAATGCTTCTTGAGACCTTCGGTGGGCGTCTCGACCGAATATGTCCCTTGGAACCCGGACTTCGGATCGCGCAATTCGATCACTTGGACCCCCGAGGACCTTCCCAGCATCAACGGCAGGGAGGGAGCAACTTCAGATTTCATCCACGTCCCGTAACTCGACCGAACCTCGCCACCACCTTCGATTGCGTTGCCATAGGCCTCTTCGAGCGAGATCGCGCCCGTCGCCCAAAGAGGTCGTTTGGCTCGATCGGCCCGGATTGGCACGGTCGCAAGAAGGTTCATCTCTGGTTTCGCGGTCGTCCGGCGCAAAAGGCGGATTTCTCCCTTGCCGAAGTCCACATCGACTCGTTGCCAGGAGCCCTGGTAGAGGCCCTTGTTCATGGTGTTCACGATCCCATCCCAGTTCCAAAGGAGATCGCTATGGCCATGGCCGTTGAGGATGAGCTTGACGTTGTAGGGTTCGAGGATTCGACGGAGCATTTCCTCGTTGTCGACCATTACCGCGTCGCGGCCAACCCAATGGTGAGTCGTGACAATGACCGGATCACTTCTTCCGATGCCCTTCAATCGCGACTCCATCCATGCCAATTGGACGGCTTCATAGTGACCCCAATGGCTCAGGGGCACGGTACTGTCGAGCACCAGGAAGTGAACACCCTGATGCTGGAAGTAGCCGAACGGCCCTCCCAAGCGCTCTTTGAAGATCTTGACCCCTTGGGGAGACCAGCGGACGTCATGGTTACCGGCGGTGTCATAGACCTTGATACCAAGTTCCTCGATCAGCGCCTGGTAATTGTCGAACTCCCCGGCCCAACCATAGTCGGTCACGTCCCCACCATTGATGCCAAAGGAAGGCTGAAGGGTCTTCATCTCGGCAAACATCGCCCGGTTCTCCGCGATGTTCCCTTTCAGCCCGACGTGGGTGTCGCTGAAATAGGCGAAGGTGAAGCTCTTATCATCGACAAAGGCTCCCGCATACCGGGCAATGGGAGCGAGGCCGGCGGCGGCTCCGACTTTCAAAAGGTCTCGACGAGTAATTTGGCTCATGGTCTGAAATTCGATCGCAAAGGATCGCAGGTGAATTGCGGCGAGTCGCCATCGTTCCCGCGCATGAGCGCTGAACTCGTTTCTAGTTTACGACAGGTCTTCCGAAAATTCCGACTTTGCCATCGCGGCGGGTCGGACAACCGAAGTCTCAAGCACCCGATAGGCGCCCGATTCACTCGATTCGCCAAAGGCGTGCATCGCTTCGAGCACATGGAGCGCCAGATCACCATTTGCCCGATGGGGTCTCCCCTCTTCGATCCCATGGGCCATATCCAGCACCCCTACTCCGCGACTGTTCTCGGCGAAGTTGTGGACCAAGTCGATCGTCCGCCAGTCCGAATCGCCCTTCAATCGAACTTGAACCGTATCGCCAAAGGCGTTGGGGTCGCCAACGAGCAACGAACCTTCGGTCCCGTGGATGATGAGGGGCGGGACGTTGCCGTGCCAGACGTCGAAGCTCTGGACGACCATCCCGATCGCTCCCGAGGCGAACTCCATGGAACCGGCGATGTGGGTCGGAGTCTCCACATCGATCACCTTTCCATGTTTGGGCTGGCTGGTGATCGTTCGAGTCGGAAAGGTTGCCCGGGCGAATCCAGCAACCCGCCGGATGCCACCCATTAGGTTCACGAGTGCGGTGAGGTAGTACGGCCCCATGTCCAGCATCGGACCGCCCCCTTTTTGGTAGTAGAACTCCGGCGATGGGTGCCAACTCTCGTGGCCGTGGCACTGCATGTGGGCCTCACAGGCGATCGGTTCCCCGATCATCCCTTCGTCGATGAGCTTGCGGCAAGTCTGGATGCCGGCGCCCATGAACGTATCCGGGGCGCAACCAACCCTCAAGCTCTTGGCGCTTGCCGATTCGATGAGCGTCTTGCCATCGCGAAAGGAAATGGTCAGCGGCTTCTCGTTATAGACATGCTTTCCCGCCTCGATCGCGGCCATGGCCACGCTCGCATGGGCATTCGGAATCGTGAGGTTCAACACGAGGTCCACTTCGGGATCGGCCAGCAGTTGCTCCGTGGTCAGCGCCTTTGGGAGCCCATGCTTTGCGGCTGCATCTTGCGCCCGACCCAGATCGAGATCGGCGCAGGCCACGACCTGAGTCGAGCGATACCGGCCCAAATTCTGAAAGTAAATGCCGCTGATGTTGCCGCAGCCGACGATTCCGACGCGAAGAGGGAGTGCCATCGGCGCGAATTTTACTTGCGAGGGCGGGAGCCGCGCTTAATTTGTCGCGACCACATTGAGCGCATCTTCAAGAAGGGCCAGGAAATGCTCGATATCCTCGGCGGTGACGCTTAGATTCGGGCGGGTCCGAATCGATCGGCTTCCCGCTCCCAGCAGCAAGAGTCCAAACTGATCCCTCGCCACCCGTAGCAGTTCGGCTTTGTGCTCGGGCGTGTCCATCGAAAATCCTTGGTAAAGGCCCAGGCCACGCACATTGGAGGTGATCGGGCGGAACTTGTCGACCACCCTTTGCAGCCCCAAGGACAGCTTTTCGCCATTGGTGGCGGCCTTGGCAATCAAGCCCTCTTGCTCGACGATCTCGACTTCTCGAACAACCCGGACCATGTCGGCGAGCGTTCCGCCCCAGGTGGAATCCAAGATTCCAATGTCGTCCAACGGCTCCTTCATGTACACGACCCCGGTGCCGAACTTCTTGCCCGTAGCAACCGCCATTGGGGAATAAGGCAGGTCGAAATGGTCGATCGCCCACATCTTCCCCGTCGCTCCGAGGCCGGTTTGGACTTCGTCGAATGCCAGATACACGCCGTACTTCTCGGCAAGCTCCGATAGGCCCTGGAAGAACTCACGAACCGCGACCCGATGTCCTCCTGCACCCTGAATCGGCTCGACGATGATGCCGACGATCTCATCGGCCATCAAAGAAAGCGCAGACTCGACCTGTTCCAGCGCTTTGAGCGCGTTGCGAAGGTTCTCCGCGTAGGTGTTCTCCGCCGCGTAGGCAGGAAAAGGAAGCTTGATATTCCCGGAACTGCTGAGGCCATGGAAGTCCCTCGTTGCGATCGGATCGGTCGTTTGAGTGACTCCGAGGGCGAACACGGTTCTTCCATGGAATGCCTTGTCGAAATAGAGGAACCGTCGCTGGGTGATGGCCTTCCCTTCGGCGGCCCGGCGATGATTGAACTTCGCCACGAGGTACTTCATCATGTTCTCGACGGCTTCGGCGCCCGAGTTGACGGCGTAGACCTCCATGGATCCCAGCGACCCCATCACTTCAGGACCGAGACGGTAAAGCATCCGGTAGTAATCAAGGCAGTCGCGAGTCAGGAAATCCGGGTTGGCCACCTTGTTATTGGCGGCTCGCACCAGTCGCTTGACGTACCCGGGCTCGTAAAGACCAGGGTGGTTGTGACCAATCAGTTTCGAACCGTAATAGCCCGCCCAATCGAAGAGCCGCTGCCCATCGACGGTCTGCAGCCACATACCCTCGCACATCTCGAGATCCAGAACGAACGGGTAGGGCGTCGCGATGACGTACGCACTTAGTTCGTCGAGGAGTTGAGCCGAGATCGGCCCGGGAAAGTGGGTGGCATGGGGCATGGCGTTGGGCATTGGATGTTCCTCGGGAAGCATCATTATGGCTTTTCGCGGGCGTCTTAGACTGGGACGGTCCTACTCCCTCTTGTTGCGGGAGGAATGGATGAATGAAGCGGACGTCCGCCCAATCGGATTCCCGGCACGCGCCGCCACGGTCGAGAGGTCATCGACGACTGCTCTCCAGGGCCTGCTTGGTCACATGATGTCGATAGGCGAAGACGCGTTCGATGTCCTTACTCAGCCGGAGCTTGTGGACGGCCTTGCCGAGCTTTCCGAATGGCATTTCGTAGACCACGATATCCCGAATAAGCGTCCCTTCTCCGTCCGGGATGAAGTCATGGCGATGTCGCCAATAGGCGAAGGGCGACCTCTCGGCCTGATCGGTAAAGCCATACGGAGGGGTGACCTGGTCGATCTTCGTCCGCCAAGCGCAGGGAATGAACCCAAAGAGCATGAACCGCATCTCGTGGATCGCCCCTTCGAACACATCGAGATCCTTGCCAAGCAGTCTCAGGCGCATCTTGGGCGGGGTCAGTTTGAGCAAAGCGCGCGCACTGGAGTGGAATTCCCAGACCTTTTCCGGCGAAGCATCCACCCGGATCTCGAAGACCTTCGTATACACGCAAGGGTTCTACCATGAAGATTCGGGTGGTAGCATCTGCTCATGAAGAACTTGGCCGCGCTGATCCTTGCCGCGACAACTGCCTTCCTCGTCCTGGCGACGGTCGTCCAATGCGGAAAATCTGAGCATTTCTCGGCCCCCATCGAGCGGAAATTGGCGGGCCTGCCTGCGCCAAAGCCGAACGACACCTTTAAGAAAGCCTCTCGCATCGCCGTGAAAAGGGCGTCTGATCCAGAAGCCGCCAAGATTGCGAAGACGCCGGTGAAGACCACGATCGAGGCCATGCTTCAGCAGGTTCGACCAGACGATCTCGACGCGGATATCTCCACCAAAGTCTATCAAGACCGAAGAATTGGCCCCTTTGAGACAACGCTTTGGCAAGTCGACGCAACCATCACCGAGATCGTCAAGCGATCCGATGGGGATTTCTATATGGTGATCGAAGATGGCAAGGGCCATAAATCCGTCGTGGAAGTGCCCGATCCCGAACTCTGTAAGGATAGTGTGAAGCTCGCGGAGATTTCCGCCGTGCGCAAGCAGCTTGAAGCGAAGTTTCACCCGAGCGCCCAGCCGCAACAAGTCAAGCTGAAGGCCCGAATTTCGGGCCTCGGATTCTTTGGATTCGCCAAGAGCCGGGATGGAAAACCGCCCACCAATGGGGCGAGGCTCATGCCCGGCCTAAAGATCGATTGGCTGAACTAAGCGAATTGGATCACCACTTCTCGTCGGTGGAGTCCAACCACGGGAACCACTGGGGACATGGTTGGTTCTGAGCAAGATCGGGATTGCCCCAAGTCGCCGAGGGAATCGTCTTCCACCACTGAGGCATGGGGTGGAAACGGGCATGGGTATCGGCGTGGACGTAATTGGAACCCTTGGTATGGCGCTCGAACCCGTCGAATCGGTCTGGCCTAACGATCTCTCGATTCGCCTTGGATGCTGATTCGGCAATGAAGATCTTGCTGGCCGGTGCGGTCAGCTCCGAGAGGCTTCCCCCCGTCAGCGCAAACCTCGCCACCCCGCCAGGCTGTCGGTAGAAGTAGTAGTTCAGAGCATAGGAGAGCGGCTCTCCCGGAACGGGTACGCCCGCATTGAGCGCCTGCCCACTGTTGTCGCTTGGGCACTTAAAGAGCTTGGTGTTCTTGATATAGGGCTGCACGATATCTGCCCAGGCCAATTCCGCCACTCCGGCGCCAGCATGGAACGAAAACACCGTCCAAGGGGGGCCAACATAGGCGGGAGGGGCCGGATAGTTGGCCATCGGCAGGCTGTCGTCGTAATCGTTGACGTAGAGGTAGAGACCCGTGCCGATCTGCTTGGTATTGGAAAGGCACTGCGTCTTCTTTGCCGCCTCCTTCGCCTGGCTGAACACGGGGAAGAGGATTGCCGCCAGAATGGCGATAATCGCGATGACCACAAGCAGCTCGATGAGCGTAAATGCCCTGGAGTGAGACCGAGACCTAATCATAATAGACTTTCATTCTGCCCCAAAAATCAGCGGCTCGAACACCCAAATTTCCCTATTTGAAACCATGCCCGACTCCACCCCGCCAAAACGATACAAGTGCCACCGGTCTCGAAGCGCATTGGTGATCGACGGGTGCTTGGACAAGCCGGCATGGCAAATCGCTCCCTGGACGGATGACTTCGTGGACATCGAAGGCGGCGTCCGGCCGAAGCCACGCTTTCTAACCCGGGCGAAGATGCTCTGGGATGAATCCTACTTCTACGTTTGCGCCGAAATGGAGGAGCCGCACGTCTGGGCAACGCTCACCGAGCACGACTCGGTGATCTTCCAAGATAATGACTTCGAAGTCTTTATCGACCCTGACGGCGATGCCGAGCGCTACTTCGAATTTGAAATCAACGCCCTCGACACCACCTGGGACCTCTACTTGCCAAAGGCCTATCGGGACGGCGGCTCGGCTGACAATTCCTGGGAAACCAATGCCCTCACCGCGGTCCGAGTTTATGGATCATTGAACGACCCAAGCGACGTCGATCAGGGTTGGTCGGTCGAGATCGCCTTTCCTTGGCCGTGCTTTGCCGAGAATGGCGGAATGCCTTGTCCTCCCCGGCCCGGCGACGTCTGGCGGGTCAATTTCTCCCGCGTCGAGTGGCTTGTCGACGTCGTCGACGGGAAATATGTCAAGCGGCCGGGACTCCCGGAGGACAACTGGGTCTGGTCTCCCCAGGGCGTGATCGACATGCACCAACCCGAGCAATGGGGCTACGTGGAGTTTGGGTCCTAAAAAAAACCTGCACTGCAGAATCTCGAAATCGTGGTTACAATAGAGGTATGGATAGGCCGATTTCGATCGGACCGTTTCTTCTCGTTCTCGCATTGGCGATGACCGGTTGCCAGCGGCATTCCAACGAGATCTCCCTCAATGATGCCTCCGCTCGTCCCTCGCTCCTGAAGCCGCAGGGTTTCGGTTCCGATGTGCAGTTCGTCTCCCAGGAAGTCAGTCCAACCTATTCCATTCCGTTGGATTCCCGTGCGGTCGACCGGGGAACCAAGGTGCTGGCCAAGGGCGACGCCCGGCTCTATCGGAGCCCACGGATGGGTTCACAGGAGTTGTATTTCGCCCCCGAAGGCTCGGCGCTCTATGTCCGGACGACGCCCGATAAGAAGTGGCTCGAGGTTCAGTTATCCAAAGGGCGCAAGGCGTTCGTCCAGACCTCCAAAACCGATGCTTCGCCGGACCTATGGCTGGCCCAGAACCGGATTCCCGACGTTCAGCGGCTTGGCCCCGGGCCGGAAAAGAACTCCGAGGCCGATGGGGGCAGCCGGAGCTCGGGTGAGCTTGGCGACAAGAACTCGGAAGTGGTCGCGGCGGTCGGCAAGCTCCAGGACGCGCTGGTCACGGTGGCAGAAGATGCCGATCGCCTGCTTGCCGCGGCCGGGGGTTTCCAATCGGGTCAGGACAATTGGCCCGCGGCAAGGGATGCCTCATCGGGTGCGTTGAACTCCCTTTCGGCCGCCCGAAGCTCCTTTGGCAACGCTTTGGATTTGCTTACCGCGCTGTCCTCCAAGCTAACGGCCAACGAGAAGTCGGCATTGGCGGCGGCCGCGCTTGCCGAGAACGAGCTTGGAGCGGCGATCCAGCAGGTTAAGGCGAACCTCGAAGCGATGACGGACGGGGCGGATTGGACGGAGCAGATCTCCGGCCTGTTGAGTCATTTGCAGAGCATGGAATCATCGATCCAGAATTTGGGCCGAGCCGTCGCGCGGCTGTAGTTACGGCGTAGCCGACCAAGCCCCCGATCCCAGGAATTGCTGGGATTGGCCGGTAATCCTGCCAGTGTTTGGCTCAATTCGGCCCATTTGGGTTCCTTGGCGAGATGGTTGCTGATACAATCCTGGCTTGTTGCTTAGTTTGAGCATTTGTTGAGAGGAATCTATGAAGCGTGTCTTATTTGGAATCGTTGGCGCCCTCGCGCTCTGTACAACGGCAATGGCCACTGAATGGCTCTATTGGCCCGGTTCGTCGACTGGCCTAGGGCTCGGTAGAACGGGTGCCGTTTCTGGTCGCGACACGTATTACACGACCGGATCGGGAGCTATCTACAACCACGGCAGTGGCTTGAACGTGAAGCAAATTCGCGTCAAGTACGGCACGAGCGCGAACAGTTCCACCAATCCAACCTCATACGGATCGCTCTTCAATACCTACTGCATATCGCCGACCGAAGTTTTGGCTAGCCCCAGCAATCCCTACGTCATCAATACGCCAATGCAGTACAACGGCGGCAACACGATGTCGGATCTCGATCGAATCGCCCGATTAACCTCGCTCAATGATACGGCGGTTGCCGGCGCCAACAACGCTTTCGACTTCCTGACAAGCAACACGACCAACAACGATATTTGCGCGGCCTTCCAGTTGGCGCTTTGGAACATCGTTCAAGACAACGATTCATTCTCCTCGCACAACTTCAACCCGTCGGGCTTCTTTACAATGGGCGGCGCGGTCGAGAACAACATCGAGACCTACTTCAATGCTTTCATGGGAATCGCCAACGACGTAACGAAGACGGGAAGCATGATCTTGTTCTATCCGAACCCGCTCTCGGGAAGTCAGATCCTTATCACGAACACTGTGCCGGGTGGCGGTGGATTCACCCCGACTCCCGAGCCCGTCACGATGTCGCTGGGACTGGCGGCGGCGGCCGCTTTTGTGCGGCGGCGGGCCAAGGCCAAGGCCTGAGAAGTCTCTTTTGTGATTGAGGCCCCGGCCGCTTGGAGCGGCCGGGGCCTTTTTCATGTTTGGTCGATTTGAACCTGGGAGAGGGTGGTCGAGCGGGGGCTTTTCTGGAATCCCCAGGTATTCCTACTTGATCTTGCAAAAAGATGCGTCGCACTGTTGCAAAAGTCAAAGGGCTGGGCTACAATCCCACTGTCAGTTTTTGTCTGAGAGGTTTATTACAATGAAACGTGTCTTATTAAGTGCAATTCTAGCCATAGGGGTCTTTGGTGTTTCCCAAGCGAGTTGGATCCAATACGACAATCTTGGTTGGGGATATCACAATTCTGTCACTAGCTCCGGCGAGTTGAGAAATATGTCCGGACCAAATAACGGCAATCTTGAGACCTATAGCACGACCGCTGGTGGAGCAGGGGCTCTGAGAGTTCGGCAGTCAGCAACACAGGTCGGCGGATATGGTGCTCAATTTGACGCATTTTGCATTACGCCAAACCAGTATCTCGGGACCGGGGTCAATGGTAATCCATGGGAAGTTTCTGTTTCGGTGTACGCGGTTGCAGCAAACGGGGCGGGAACTGATGCGCGACTCGACAAGATCTCCAGGATGGTCTACAACGCGTGGGGGCTGGGGCTTTCCTCCAATGATGCGGCGGCCGGTTTCCAACTGGCCATGTGGGAAGCCGTTAATTATGTTGCCTTCAATAACAACCTGGCAACGGGTGGGGCCTTTTCATCAAGCATTAACACGGGGAATATTCGAAGTTGGTTTGACTACTTCCGAGGAGTCGGCCAGAATACTACGTTGGTTGGCAACATGGTGATGTTCTGGCCAGATCCGATAACTGACAGGGGACAGATTTTGGTAACTGCTGGTGGCGGTGGTAATGGCGGCAACACGCCGGTCCCAGAGCCCTTCACGATGGGACTAGGAATCGCCGCGGCCGCAGCCTTTGCTCGACGCCGAATCAAAGCCCAGAAGCTGGCTTAAGCCAACTCAGATAGACCACTCAAAGCTCCGATGTCCAGCGAGGCACCGGAGCCTTTTTCATTTCTTTTGGCCTGATTCGTCAGGAATGGCCCGATGCCATACCTTCTGGCACCAAATGTGCAAAATCTCTGTTGAAGAATCCTGGGCGCATGGTGAACGAATGCCGCCCACTCCCCGACCACCATGTCCACGATCGAGTTAACGTCCGCCGAGCAAATCGCAGATTCCCCCAAGCCTGGCATTCCGCCAATCGTCTGGGGTGTCATCGCCTTCGCATTTGCCGGACTGGCCGCCACCTTCTGGACGTTTTTCCGCTGGCTTCCATCCAACTGGTTTGGCGACGACACCTACTACGCCCATGGCGCGGTGATCCCGATCTGTGCCGGGCTCATCGTCTGGGATCGCTGGGAGAATCTCCGCAAGCTCCCGATCAAGGGAGTCACGTGGGCGCTTCTGCCAGTCGCCGCCATCCTCTATGTCACCTGGTTCGCCCACCGGACCGACATGCGGACGGTTCAATCCGTTCTGGTGATTCTTCTCTTGATGGCCGGCACCCTCTTTGTGGCCGGTTGGCAATGGCTGAAGGGCCTGGCCGTGCCGATCGGATATCTAGCCTTTGGATTCCCCTTGATGGATCGATTCGTCGACACCCACACCCAGACCATTCAACAGTGGTCCACCGAATTCTCTTTTTTGCTGTTGAAAGCCGCGGGCCAGAACCCAATGCGCCTCGACAATTCGGCGGTGGCGATGGACCGCTTCATCATGGATGTGGGGGTGCCCTGCAGC
>JADZBW010000375.1 GCA_020851885.1 Fimbriimonadaceae bacterium
AGAAAAATGTGAATCTCGTGATGACCCTCACCAGTCCGGCATGTCCAGTGGCAGGGATACTTCCGGGAGAGGCTCAAGCCGCCGCGATGATGGTGCCCGGGGTCGGCAGAGTGACCGTCGAACTCACTTGGGATCCTCCGTTTACGGTGGAGATGATGAGTGAGGAAGCCAGGCTGATGCTGGGGCTAATGTGATGGAGTTGGCAGCAGATCTATGAAATTCTCAGCGCAAGAAGAGTACGGACTCCGATGCCTTCTCCAAATCGCTCGATCTGGACCCGTCGGCAGCATGACCATTCCCGAGATCTCCCGCGTCGAGGGTCTAAGCCAAACTCACGTCGCCAAGCTCTTGATGATCTTGCGCAAGGATGGAATCATCACCAGCACTCGTGGACAGGCGGGAGGATATGCCCTTGCCCGGCCGGCAAATGAAATCGCCATCGGCGCCGTCCTTGCCGCGTTAGGCGGAAGACTTTACGACGATGAGTTCTGCACCAAGCATGCCGGTCAACTCTCCATTTGCAAGCATGGAGTCGATTGCAGCGTTCGCTCGCTATGGCAGGTCATTCAGGAGGCCGTGGACCATGTACTGAACGGGCTATCGCTCGCCGATATGATGGACAAGGGAGAAGCGCTCTCCAATGTGACGTTCATGAACGCACCTCCAACGAGGGAGGCCGCGAGAACCTGATGGTGGAAGAGACGAACAGCGAATACCCTATCCAAGTCACCGAGAAAGCGATTGCTCAATTGCAGCGTCTTGTTTTGAAGGACCCGAGGGAGGGTGTGTTCCTACGCGTTGGGGTCAAAGGCGGTGGATGTTCCGGATTGGAGTACGTGATGAAGCTCGACACGACGCGCAAGCCCATCGATCTTTCCAAGGACTTCAGTGGTCTTGAAGTCGTATGCGATGCAAAATCGGCGGTCTACTTGAAAGGGGCAATTCTCGACTACACAGGCAATCTGATCGGCGGCGGATTCAAGTTCGAGAATCCCAATGCGGGGCGCTCGTGCGGATGTGGCACGAGCTTCATGCCACAAGCAAGCTAGTAGAGCCTCGAGCCGTTTGGAACGGGTTCGCTCGGTTGAATAAGGACGACTTCGCCCGGCGCCCGGTCAAATCCGCACACCAATACTTGAGATTCGAAACCGGCAATCCGCTTTGGCGGAAAATTCACCACGGCAACGACTTGGCGTCCCGGCAGTTCATCGATTTCATAGACCTTCGTGATTTGGGCCGATGATTGCCTCTCTCCGATTTCATCGCCAAAGTCGATGAACAGCTTGTAGGATGGCTTGCGAGCTTCGGGGAAAGCCTCTGCCCGCAAAATGGTCCCAACTCGCAGGTCGATCTTTTCAAAATCGGCGAATTCGATCATGCGTCATTCCTAGGCGGGTATGAACGATTTGGTGAGAAAGAAGCCCGCGGCAGAAGCGGCAATCGTTAGGGTTACGGAGCCGATCACATAGATCGCGAAGGTCATCCAATGCCCGCGCTCCATGAGGCGAAGGGCCTCCCAGGAAAATGTGCTGAACGTCGTGAACCCGCCGCAAAGACCGACGGCGAAGAACAGGCGGTAGGCGAAATTCGGTGTGTACTTCAACTCCCAGGCGAAGAAGGCGCCGATGAGCAGGGCGCCGAATACGTTGATGAGGAAGGTTGCCATCGGAAAGGCCATCGCGCCTCGTTGGCCGATCCACTCCCCGAACCAAAAACGCAGGTTCGCTCCGATGGCCGCACCTCCGGCAATCCACAAGGACTTCACCAAACTGCCCACTGCCTCTTCATACCTGAACGCGGCACGTCGCCGAGGAACCATCAAGGTCTTGGAAAAGTTGGACCTATTCCTATTGGCAGTACGTGGATCAATCGCTAGACTGGTTAAGGCGACGAGAGTGGAATGGTTGAACGCATGGCTGGGCCTCACTCGTCTCCGCTTCGAGGGAGAATGACTCGCCACCTTTGTATTTTGATCGCAAGCCTTGTTGCGGCATGCGCCTTGGCAGGCCCTCGCGACTTTGCGATCAACGTGACGCCGGTCTTCGACGGTCCAATAATCTGGGCTTCGGCGCCACTCATTGTCGATATTGAAAACAAGGGTCCTGACGCCAGCGGGAATCTCCTATTTGGCGACGTCGAGCAAATCACGAAGTATCCGATCGACCTTCCTCGGGGATCTCGCAAACGGCTGATGGTCTATCCGCACGACTCGGGCTATGGGCTAAATGCCGAAATCGTGCTCGATCTGAACGTTGGTCGAATGACCATCCCCTATCAGTCCAAGAGTAGCATCGGATATGGCTATGGCAATTTGACGAATTACGTGGCAATGGTCTCGGATACCCCCGGCGAACTCTCTTTCTTGAGATTGACTGGACGGAGCGGAGGGGGGAATGCCAACGCCTATTACGACTGCTATGCAAAGCCAGAGGATTTTCCAGAGCGACCCCTCGGACTGACCGGATGCACCGGGATCATCCTGGGACCTGGTTCGGATCGGCTTACCGACAGCGCCGTCGAGGCCCTCAAGTCCTATGCACTTACGGGAGGGACCATCATCTTCATTGGCGGCACCTCGGCGACAACCCTGAGTGATCCGCGATGGACGCCGATTCTGCCCCTGCAGAATGTGATCTCCAAGGCGAGAGTTGGCAGCGACGTCCTGGAAGCAATCGCGGGCGTAAACATGAAAGAAGGCTTCACGGCGGCGGCCGGCGCCGCCGTGCGTGGCGCGCGTGTCCGTGCCGATCGAGGAACGCCGATCGTCGTCGAGCGCCCACTAGGAATGGGACGGATCGTGGTCCTTGCAATCAACCCTTTTGAAGAGCCCTTCACAAGATGGCCCGGGCGAACGCGCCTTATCACCAGCTTGGTTAGGTCGGCCGATCATCAGCGAGCAGCCTCGTTTGTGGACGGATTTCAGTCCACGGGCAACAACTACGATGACTATTCGTATCGAACATCGAGGCCCAGCCTATACGGAGCGTCAGGGTCTTCGGTCAAGGCTGATCCGTTCAGCGTGACGCTTCCACCGGCAAGCAAGGTTTTCTGGACATTGGCGGCATTCTTTATCGTCGTCGTTCCAATTAACTTCTTGGTGCTGAAGAAGCTCAAGCGCGGAGAATTGGCCTGGATTACCTCACCGCTGATCAGCCTTGCTTTTGCGGGTGTCTTCCTCAATCAGGCAAGCGACTTGTATGGCGCCAGCCTCTCCACGGCGACGAACGGCGTTTGGATTCAACAAGAAGGTTTGCGGGACTCGATGTTCGTTGGCACGACCCAGATGTTCTTTCCAAGTGGTGGGAACTACGACCTCAAGCTGCAGAACGTCGATCAGCTCGGAACCGGCAACCAGATGTACTACTATGGCCAGAACCGCCAAAGCACGCAATACGACCCTGTGGACACGGGCTCTATCCAGGTCCCCTCGTTAAGGGCGGCGAACCTTGCTTTTGAGGAAATCAGCTATCGACAGGTCGTCGCGTCCAAGTCGATGGTGAAGGTAGAGCGAGTGGGAAGAACAGGAATGGGCACGACTTTCAGCATCACGAATATCTCGCCGGGAATCTTCCATGATTTGAGTTTTGCATTCAAGGGAATCCGCGCCCCGGGTCGCTCACTCACTCCCGGAGAATCCATGGATGTGGTGGTACCTGATGGCCCGGCCAGGATCGACAACCGTGACACGGATGCCTTGACGGCGGTCACCCGTACCTTTCCAGTCATGGTCGTCGTTGCAACCGTCGACACTCTTCGTCCCGGCCCCCAGTTGGGCGCGCAGGTGGCGGGCCGCTCAAGCGTCAGGCTAGCCTATTTTTCCAAGATCGGCCTCATGGGGGACAGTCCATGAGCTACTTCCGAAACCTCGTCACAGAGAATCCGATGACGGTGGAGATCACCCGATTCCGCCGGAAGTATTTCAGCCCTCGCGGAGGTTCATTCGCTTCCGTGGTTTTGACGCTGATCGGCGTTGTCTACCTTGGATTGCTGGCGCTTGTCTGGAACTTCCGCGAGGAGGCCCACCCGGTCTTCTTGGTGATACTCCAGACAGGGGTCTTCACGCTCTTGGCCCCCGCGATGCTTCATGGCTCGATTGCCGGTGAGCGGGAACGGCGCAGTTGGGATTTCCTGCTGGTGGCGCCGGTAACCCATGGCCAAATTGTGGCCGGCAAGTTCCTTGGATCGGTCGTAGCCGTCCTTATTGGCGCCGCCTTCTTCGTCTTGCCAATCGGGATCGGCGTCCTCTATTACGCTCCAAGCTACACCGATGTCGGGGTCAACTTCGGCAACCTCATCGAAGCCGAACTGCTTTCGGTGACTTGGGGGATCTTCGTTTGCGCGATGACGATCTTCTTTTCAGGACGATGCCGGCGTGGATTCATTGCGCTCGGCGCGACCTTGGGCGTGCTGATCGCATCGCTCATCGTGTGGCCGGTCCTGACCACGGCTTCTGGTGGAATGACGACGGAGCTCCACCTTCTGAACTTCTTCCACCCGTTTTGGGCCCTTGCCCAGATTGCGGTCGCGGGGTCGCCCGACACCAGTTTTCCAGACACGGGGGCGTTTTCGTGGATGTTTGGCATCCCGCAGATTCTGGTCTATTTGGGACTCTCGCTGGTCTTGCTTGCCTGGACCGAACGAACCCTTCGATTTGCCGATAACGACGTGAAATTCCTTCCCAAGAACAAAGATGCTTGAAGTCAAGAACCTCCGCAAAGAATATGGGCCTCTGACCGCGGTTCGTGGCATCAGTTTCACGCTCCAACCGGGTGACATCTTTGGGTTCATTGGCTCGAATGGGGCTGGGAAGACCACGACGATTCGGATGATTTCGACCTTGCTGGAGCCCACTTCCGGTACGGCGGTGCTGAATGGCGCAGATATCATCCGCAATCCGATGGACGTTCGCAGGATGATTGGCTATATGCCCGATTTCTTCGGGCTCTACGACGACGTCAAGGTCTGGGAATACTTGGACTTCTTCGCGGCGATCTATCAAGTGCCGGGACGGCAGCGGATGTCCGTGATCGACAACGTCCTGGAACTCACGGACCTCTCCGTCAAGAAGAACGCATTCGTTCAATCGCTTTCGAGGGGAATGCAGCAGAGGCTATGCCTGGCCCGATGCCTTGTTCACG
>JADZBW010000376.1 GCA_020851885.1 Fimbriimonadaceae bacterium
CGCTGGACCAACCGGCGTGCCAGGAGGCAATTGGCGGCAAAGCTCCCTGGATTGCGGGCTTCGTCGCCATAGAGTGAGAACACTTCGGCGGGCTCCTTGGACGTGTCCATCAGTTCAGGAACGCTCGTCTGAAGTCGGTAAGCCATCTCGTACTGTTTGATGCGCGCGGCTATTTCAGGATCGCCAAACTCGTCCAACTGGAGTTGGTTTAACGCCGCGACATCGTCGAGCATCTTTCGGCGAAGGTCGCGGTCGACGCCCTCGGGGTCCTTGAGATACAAAACGGGGTCACCGGCGGAGCGAAGGCTCACTCCTTGGTATTCGCTGGGAAGGAATCCGGTCCCCCAGAGTCGAGAGAAGAGCGCCTGATCGACCTTGCCGCTCGAGACCTTTGAGTGGAGGACGACATAGGTGGGTAGATTCTCGTTCTCACTGCCCAATCCATAGCTCACCCATGCTCCCATGCTCGGCCTACCAGGAAGCTGACTGCCGGTCTGGATGTAGGTCACCGCAGGGTCATGGTTGATCGCCTCCGTCCACATGGATCGGATTACGCAAAGTTCATCGACGACGCTCGCCGTGTGCGGCAACAATTCACTGACCCAAACACCCTCGTCGTTGTTGTCATGCTTGGTGAAGTTGTATCGGGATGGAGCAACGGGAAAACGAGTTTGGCCGCTGGTCATCGTGGTGATTCTTTGCCCACGACGAACCTGATCGGGAAGGTCGATGTCGAACTTCTCCATCAGCTTTGGCTTGTAGTCCCAAAGGTCGATTTGACTGGGCCCGCCATTCATGAAGAGCGAAATGACGCTCTTCGCCTTCGGAGCAAAGTGCGTTCCCTGCGTGTGAATCTGACCTTGAGCCCCCGCTAGCGCCGTGACCCCCGCCAGGCCACCAACCGACATAAGGCGGTGAAGGGCAGCCGTTCCAACACCCATCGCGGTTTTGCCGAACAGTTGCCGGCGAGTCATTGTCAGATCGAGTTCTCGTAGTGGATCCATGTTAGTGTTGAGATAGGAATTCGTCCGTGTTCATGATCGTTGAACAAATCATCATCCAAGCGGCATGCTCCCCTGGTTTGATGCCGAGATCGCGAGGCGTGTCGCCTACCTTCAAAAGACTCTCCGCACCTTTGGGGTCTATCATGAAATTTTGGCGATACCGTTGCAGCGCCGCCGTCATGACGGTCGTTTCGCGAGAGGTTGGAGGGCGGCCAAGGGCATAGTAGAATGCCCGGCCCAGGATGTTCGCATCGCCGACTTCCTCCTCCAGCACACGCTGAGCCAAGGCTCGCGATGCCTCCACAAATGCTGGCTCATTGAGCGAAACAAGCGCTTGGAGCGGCGTGTTGGTTCGTGAGCGCCTAACCGTGCAAATCTCCCGCATGGGAGCGTCGAATGCCAGCATCACCGGGTGCGGACTCGTGCGCTTCCAGAAAAGATACAAGCTGCGACGATAGATATCTTCGTTCTTATCGCGCATGTACTTGGCGGTGTTGCTCTCCTGAAAGGCAATGGTTTCCCAGATTCCATCTGGTTGATAAGGCTTGAATCCCTTCCCACCGATCCTCTCCAGGAGCAAGCCACTCGCAGCCAGCGCCTTGTCCCGAATCACTTCGGCATCCAATCGGAATCGGGGGCCCCGGGAAGCGAATCGGTTCTCCGAGTCCTTCGCAAGCTTGTCCTTATCGGTAGAAGATCGTTGGCGAAATGCCGCCGATGTGACGATCAGCCTGTTCAGCTTCTTAATGCTCCAACCTTGCTCGACAAAGGTCGCGGCAAGGTAATCGAGTAGCTGGGGATTCGTCGGCCATTCGCCCTGACTTCCAAAGTCTTCGGCCGTTTTCACAATTCCGTAGCCAAAATGCTGCTGCCAGATTCTATTGACAAAAACTCGGGCGACCAGGGGGTTCTTCTTGCTGACCAGCCACTGGGCGAGGCCAAGTCGGTTCACGGGAGCGTTCTTCTCGAGGCTGCCGATCGCTGCCGGTAGCGCCCGATGGACTTCTTCGCCCTTCAGGTTGTATTCGCCCCTCCTGAGGACATAGGATGGTCGCGGCTTGGGCAGTTCCTGGGCGATCAGGGTAACCGGGATCGTCGCCTCGAATACGGCCCTGGCATTACTGACTTTCCTGTATTCCACGGCGTCTGGGCTCAAGGGGCCAATCTCCAGATAGGCTGCCTTCAACTCGTCCGAGTTTCGCTCAGCCGACTTCCCTTCCGTCCAGACCTTGTGAATGCGATCGATTCGTTCCGAAGATGCATCGCCAAAGCGCATAGTCAGGCCATCCGGGCCACTACCATTGATAACCTTGATCAAGATAGTGTTTTCGCCGGCTTTGAGTTTGACTTTGAATTGATCGACACTTTGGTTCAGACCCCGGAGGGCCTTGTTGGCATGGACAAGGGTCCCATTCACCCAGACCTTGATCGCGTCGTCGCTCGAAGCGGAGACCGGAGCCTCCACCGCTTCAGGAACGACGATCGTGCCTTTGACATAGGCAGCGGCATTTTCCTTGGTAACCACATTGGGCAGATCGACTCCAAGCTGGAATCCAACCGGTTTCCACATCGCTTTGCTTAGATCACCGGTCTCGGGACCGAAGTCCCTATCATAGGCCTCTTCAAATGATGCGCCGCCGAATGCCTGGCTCGACTGCCATTCCTTGCCCGTGGGTTGCGGTCGCCAACTGCCC
>JADZBW010000377.1 GCA_020851885.1 Fimbriimonadaceae bacterium
TCCCACACTTGCGACTTGAAGAGGTCGCCCAGTGGGTTGATCGGCGGCGAATCGTCGGCGTGCCAAGTGTAATAGCCGAAAAGCCGCTCGCTCTTGTTGCCGGTCCCAATCGGCAACGCCCCCAACTTTGCCGATTGGTCGAACAGCACGATCATCCGAGCCCGCGCGCACACATTGCCAAGCCGCGCCGGGCTGATCTCCGGCTCGGCGGCTACATAACCGTCCACCATAGCCGTAATCTCGATCGTCCGTTCCTGGATCCCCAGATCGTCGATCACCATTTGGGCATGGGAAAGGCTCTCGGGCGAAGAAATCTTGTAGGGCATGCGGAACGCGGTGACGTTCTCGGGTCCGAACGCCTTGGCACAGAGGCAGGCCACGACCGCCGAATCAACCCCGCCCGAGAGTCCCAGAACCGCTTTCTGCACACCTCGGCGCTTGATCACTTCATCCTGAAGGAACCGTATGAGCCACTTTGCCACCAGTTCGGCATTGATTTCGAGGGCTTCCCCAACCTGGGGATCGAGGCGGGCGGCATAGGTGACCGGTAGGACCATGTCAAGACTTTACACCTAAAGGCGGTGATTGGTCGGGGGTCAAAAGTCCCCAGGACCTAGGCTTTTTGAACGTTGGAACCAAAGATGCTGTACATTACCGGTGAGAACGGCGAAAGCGTTGTTCGATTCAGTCGCAAAGTAGCGCACCCCAAGGAGTTGAACTGAAAGTGTCAGGAACTGCAAAACTCGTACTCATGATTCTGGCGGGACTCGTCGGGATTTACATTGTCTACAAGTTGTTGCTGGGTTTGATATCTACGGTTCTCTCTCTTGTCCTTCCTCTTGCCATCGTGCTCGGCGTCGGCTACGTAATCTATCTGGCCATCGATCGCAAGGCGATCGGCGGCGGTCGCCGTCGCTTCCTGCCTTAGCGGGATCCCTGCTTTTCTGAAGATACGATTCGGGCCTTAAAGAGGTTCCCAAAGCGTTGCTTTCAAGTGCCCGCTCTGCTATTTTTCGAGCACCCACTCGCGCGCCCAACACCCATCGCCCAACGCCAGATTCAGGGTTAGCCACGACCAGGACGTCCCTGGAAACCATGGGCTCCATACCTGGGATCGCCGAATTTATTCGGCGCAACACCCATCGCCCAACGCCAGATTCAAGGTTGGCCACGACCCGGACGGCCCTTGAAACCATGGGCTCCATACCTGGGATCGCCGAATTTATTCGGCGCAGCACCTATGGCCCAACGCCAGATTCAGGGTTAGCCACGACCGGGACGGCCCTAGAAACCATGGGCTCCATACCTGGGATCGCCGAATTTAATCGGCGCAACACCCATGGCCCAACGCCTCACGCCAATACGCCCGCCTCACGCTAAACTAAGTCCATGCTGACGCTCCTCGCTGCCACCATCCTGGTCCAAGGTCCCGATCTTCAACGGGACGACTTTGGAGTGGCCCACATCAAGGCCGCGAGCCTTGAGCGCGCCTTTTTTGAAGCCGGATACGCCGTTGCCCAAGACCGGCTTTGGCAAATGGAAAACTCCCGCCGCGTGGCGCGAGGAAAGATGGCCGAGGCCTTCGGACCCAGCTTCGTCGCCTCGGATAAGGAGATCCTCGCTCAGGCATATACCGACGCCGAGCTCGACCAACAGATTCAGCAGGGACTCGATTCCCGCTGCCGCACCATGCTGAGCGGCTATGTCCAAGGGGTCAACGCCTGGATCGAGGAAGCCACCGCCAAGAATTTGCTCCCTCCTGGCTATGCGAACAACGGGCTGAAGCCCGAGCCATGGACCGAGCGAGACTCCGCCGCCATCACGATCCGGCTCTTCCAGCAGTTCGGTAAGGGCGGGGCCGGCGAAATCCGCAACATGGCCCTTCTCGGCTACCTCCAGGCCCGGAAGGAAACCAAGGATCGCGTCCTCGACGTTCTGCAGGACTTCGCTTGGTTCCAAGATCCTACCGCTACCACAACGATCTCCGAGCGCGACGATCCGCTCGCCAAGAGCCACCCGACCCTGCCAATCCCAACGCGAGCGGTATCCGAAAGACACCTCGCTTCGCTCCCCAAGGTCGGCCTGCTGGAACTCCTCCCAGGCGTGCGCCTTGCCGAGCATCAGGAATCCAACCGGATCGCCGAACTCGTCGGCGCCCCCTTCAAATGGGGCAGCTACGCGATCGTTATAAGCCCGCAACGCTCCGCTACCGGTACCCCGATCCTGCTCTCGGCGCCTCAAATGGGCTTCCGAACTCCTTCGATCATCCACGAAATGTCGATCGAGGCGCCCGGCTACCGCGCGGTTGGGATGGACGTTCCCGGCGTGCCCGGAATCGCAATCGGCCACAATCCCTACCTGGCCTGGGGTCTCACGAGCGGCGTCGCCGATACCGACGATATCTTCACCAACGCGACCGACGCCACTGGCTACATCGCCGAAGGTAAGAGCAAGCCGATCCAAAACGTGACCTTCACCCTCAAAGTGAAGGGCAGTCCCGACCAAACCGTGGTTCAACGCCGCACCGAATTTGGCCCGATCGTCGTGGAATCCAAGTCCGGCAAGGTCGTCTTCTCGAGAAAGTCCGCCAGTAGGATGGTCGAGCTTGAATCGCTCCAGAGCGTTGCCCACGTCGCCGCGATCAGTGATGTGAAAGAAGTCGATGAAGCCCTGCGGCACGCCACCGTCAACTTCAACTGCTTCTTTGCCACCGCCGACGGCCAGATTGGGTACCGATTTACCGGACGCGTGCCTAACCGAAAGCCCGGCTTTGACCCCCGATTCCCGCTTCCCGGAAATGCAGAATCCGCTTGGGACGGCATGATTCCGTTCGAGCAGATGCCGCACGTCCTCAACCCTGGCGCGGGCATTCTCGCCAATTGGAACAACAAGCCAACCACCTGGTGGACCAATTCAGACACTCCAGTCTGGGGCAAGATCTTCCGCAACACCGAAGTCCTGGCGTGCCTCCAAGCACCCAAAATCAGCGTTGCCGACGTCGAGCGTACCGCCTGGACCATCGCCCGCCGCGACGAGACATGGCCCTACTTCAAGCCGTTCGTCGAGAAAGTCTGGACCGGCACTCGGCTTGAAGGGTTCGATGGCTGGATGGTCGATGGCTCGCGCCAAGCTCGGCTCTATCAGTACTTCCTGGACGACCTCAGAGATCAGCTCTTCCTTGGCGTCACCGGCAACTTCATCAGTCCGGACAACTTCCGCCTCGTGGGCCAGCCAAGCGTGATGCTTGCCGCCCTTTCCGGCAAAACCAAGGTGAATTACCTCCAAGGTCGATCCGCGAACAATGTCGTGAGGACCGCCATCGAGAAGGCCTCCGCCCGCCTCGATGCCAAGGAGCGCTACTCGGCCCCTCCCATCCCCGTCCCCGGCCAATCGCCAATTCCGTACTCCAATCGCGGCTCTTACATCCAAGTCGTCGAGCTGCTGAAAGACGGTCCCTGGGGCCGAAACGTGGTCACGCCCGGAGTTTCTGAATCGGGCGATCACTCTTTGGATCAGGCTCCTCTCGCCCGCGCCTGGACCTTCAAACCGATGCGCTGGCGAAATTGAAGCGGCGGGAGTCATTTGATTGCGGCGATTGAGTTGACCCCTGGCTCATAGGGTCGAAGGCTTTCGTGGCGGGAGGGCGATCATGTCCTGTCGAAGATTGGGTTTGGGATGGACGAGGTATCACTGGCTTCCTTTGCCGATCAAGCCGACCGACTTGGAGTCCCAATCCAGCTTGTAAGGCTTCCCACGCGTCGGGTATCTTCTTGATTCCTGATTGCTCCGGTCGTCTAGCGGTTTAGGACATCGCCCTCTCACGGCGAAGATCGCGGGTTCGAATCCCGTCCGGAGTACCA
>JADZBW010000378.1 GCA_020851885.1 Fimbriimonadaceae bacterium
CCCTCAGGCGATCCCAGCTTGATCTTGAGGCGCTTCGCACCCGTTCTTCGAAGGATGTCGGGAACCCTCTCTCGCGTCACTTCAGGCGGGTTGATCCCAATTGTCATACTTGTCGGCGCCTGTCGCTTGGCGAGGCCCAGAAGCTGGTACAGCGGCATTTGGGCACGCTTGGCGAGGAGATCCCAAAGAGCGATATCCAGAGCGGCCATCGCCGGCGGATCGATGTTGGCGTCCTTCATGGCTTGCCAAACATCGTGGATCGGTTTCCCCGCGACTAATGGCCAGAAGTCCCTCAGTTGCGACTCGCCCCGCTCCGCTGTCCAGGCGCTGCTGGTCGCGGGAGACAGCTCTCCGATGCCGGTGAAGGCTCCATCGCTGACCTCGACGAACAGGTTTTCGGAGGAACTCATGACCCCGCGACTGATCGCCAATGGGTACAGCTTCTGAAGCTCCAAGCGTCGGAAGGCAATGGTCAGCACGACCTCCAAGGCTACCATTCTCTTGTTGGGACTGCGCGTCTTGCCAGCGAGATTGAGGCTTAAGGAACATCGAGCAAGCCTTGCCCTCCGAACTTTCTGCTTCCCCTTTCGCAGTTGGCTCCGCACACTATAATCTCCCCATGAAGGTCTATATCTCCGCCGATATCGAAGGCATCACCGGCCTCGTCTCTTGGAGCCAGTGCGGGCGTGGCGATTCCCAGCATTGGGACTTCCCGTTCGCCCGCCGCATGATGACCCATGACGTCAATGCTGCCATTCGCGGAGCCAAAGCCGCCGGCGCCACCGAGATCGTCATCAAGGACAGTCACGGCAATTCGAAGAATCTCCTGATCGATGAACTTGAGCCGGACGTCCACCTGGTGAGCGGGCATGGTTCGGGAATCGACGGCATGATGCAGGGCATCGACGAGTCCTTCGATGCCGCGCTTCTCGTGGGATACCACGCGATGGCGGGCACCTCGGCGGGGATCATGGAGCACACCATAACCGGCGGCGTGCACCGACTGCGCATCAACGGAATCCCAAGTGGCGAGATCGCACTGAGTGCCGGGGTGGCCGGTCGATATCGCGTGCCCCTCGTCTTCATTTCCAGCGACGAGGCGGGCTGTGCCGAGGCGGCGGCGCGCATCCACGGGATCGGCGTCGCACCCGTAAAGAGGGGTCTCGGCCGCTATATGGGCGAGTGCCTCCACCCCAGCGAAACCGGTCCGATGATCGAAGAAAGTGTTACAAAGGCCATCCAGAACCGTGCCCACGTCCAACCTTGGCTCCCCTCCGAACCCACGACGATCACCGTCGAGTTCAATCGGTCGGAAGAGGCGGATATGGGAGCCAAGCTGTTCTTTGCCGACCGGCTCGATGCCTACACGTTGGAAGTGAAGTTCGACTCTTACCTGCTGGCCCATCGGGCGTGTTGGAATCTGATGGCGATGTCCGCACAGGGAATAGCCGCCCAGGGCTAACCCTGCAAGAGAACTCGCTCGGCCAGGATCAGGGCCACGAAGTCGTCGACCGGTTCAGGCGGAACCTGCATTGTGCTCGGCAGCAATCGACGCCAACCGCGTCGACGATGGTGCTCCCAGTAGCGCTCACGGGCCTGCAGAGTCGTTTCCTTCTCGTCCACGACGAGCATTCCCATGCTCGGCATATGCTCGCGCACTCGGTGAACCACTTGCTTGCTGCTCGTCCCCCCGCCTACGATGATAAGGGTGAACGGGGAGACCTCATGAGCTTCGTCGATTTTTTCGGCCAAGGTTTCGGAGGATGAGATGCCTCTCCAGAGGATCTCCAGCTTGTTTTCAGCGTCTCGACGCACGAGAGCCATCCCACACTTGGAGGTTCCGGGGTCGATGGCCAATACGATCTTCTCCGTCACCGATTAGTACCTGATGCGAAACTCGAGTTCTAGCTGATCGCCGGCTTTGGTTTCTCGCTTGGCTACCGCCTGAACCCGCACGATCATGTTCTCCGATCGTACCGAACGGATAAGCCCGAGGAGGTCGTCGTTCTCCACCTGACCCAAACCGCCATTTCGACCAGAAACCGGGATCATCCCATCTTTGAGGGCCTGGGCTCGGACGTTCTGCCCAACGAACTGCTGGATCGCATTGAAGATTTCCACATCTTCTCGGCGTCCGTCGATCTTCGTCTCCGCGATCACCCTGCCGGTCGGATAGACCAATCGGTTTCGGTAAGCGACGAATTCCAGGAGCACGAATTCTCCCTCGAAGGCGTTGAAGGCGGACCGGGCGACCATCACCAACTCCGTTCTCTGCGAAGTGATGCCTCGGATGATCGCGTCCTCTTGTTCGGCAGTCCCAACGATGCGCGGCGGGTTACTGAGTTCTTGCGGTCGGAGGCCGCTGTCGGCGGCGCCGCGCTTGGTTGCCTCGGTCCGTGCGCGCTGCAGCAGATCAAAGTAGGCATTGCGTGCGGCGACCGGAGATAACGAAGGCTGCACTTGAATTCGGGCCAGTTCCTCGGTGGAATCAAAAATCAGCGGCTTGGTGCGGCTGAAGGTGATGTTGTTTTGCAGAAGCCCGGAAAGGCGATCCGATTCCTGTCGAAGCTCGTTGACTCGGTCTGTGTAGTTGCGAATCGACTCCTGATAGGTTGAGATCGACGAACGCAGACTTGCGATTTGAGTCTCGAAATCCTGCTTCTGACCCTGCAATCCCCCAAGTTCGTTCTGCAGGCTGCCAAGCTTCTTCTCGAGCGTGACGTTCTGCCGGTCCAACTCGTCCGCCCGCTTCTTATTTTCGTCCAGCTGCTTGGAGGCTTCGGTGTAAGACCCTTTCAGCTCATCGAGCTGCTTCTTACCTGCCTTCAGGCTCTTCAGGGTCGATTGAATTTCTGATTGAACCGTGCGGATCCGGCGATTGGTGGCGGTGAGCTGACCCTGTAGACTCTGGGCCCGTCGCTGGGCTTCGCCCGCTTTTGCCTGGGCGGTCCGCAAGTTCTGGTCGGCTGTCTTGACCTGTGCCGCATACTCCGTCAGCTTCTGGTTGAGCTTCTTCGCTTGGTCGGTGAGCTTGGTGTTTCGACCAACGAGTTCCTTCTCCTTGCCCTCGAGACGCTTGACGTCACCCGCTCGCTCGGTTGCCTCCTCCTGATAGGTTTTCGCCCGCTCGATCGCGCTGCGGCCCTCTCGGATCCATTCCCGGACTTCGCTGCTCAGCGCGTAAATGGCTCCGATCGTGAGGATCGGAATCAGGATTCCCGCGCCGACGGTGATGACCGTCGCGGTATGGCGCGGGCGCAAACCAAACAGCGAAAGCCGTTTCTTGCCCATCTTTCGGCCCAACCCATCGGCAACGTACGCGACAAAGCCGCCCACGATGATGACGGCGGCAAGGAAGAGATACGGGATCAGATCGGGAGATTGGTTAGGCATTCCTTCGCCAGATAATGATGACCGATGCGACGAGTCCGATAACAATCGGAGTGAAACTTGCCACAAACGGCGGGAAAGAGCCTCCCAGCGCCCACACGTTCATGAAGTTGGCGATTGTAAAGTAACCGAAAATGATGGCGATCGCCAATGCGAATCCAGCGGCGGTGCCCGTTCGGTGGTTTCTAACTCCCAAAGCAGCCCCGAGCGTACCGAAGATAAAGGCGGCCAACGGCAGGGCGATCTTGTTCCAGTAGCCGTATTGGAAGTTGCGCAGTTCTTTGGCCGTCATCGTCTTCGTGGTGGCTGCATCCTCCTTCTGGATGATCTCGCGCAATTCCCTCATACTGAACGGTTCGAAGGTCTTCTGACCCTTCTTGAGGAGGTCTTCGACGGAGAAGGTCACTTCGGGGACGTCCGGGGGCCATGCCCCCTCATCCAGGGTGAGAACCTGAGAGCCGTCGGCGCGGGTCAGGGTCGCCTTCCCTCGGATTCTCCACCCGCCGCCCGTCTTGAATTTGTTGGGATCGAACTCCAGACGATCCGCATAAACGTAGGC
>JADZBW010000379.1 GCA_020851885.1 Fimbriimonadaceae bacterium
GAAGACGAGGTTGCGTTCGGCGTTGGTTGCGATGACTCGGTAATTGATGCTCAAGCGGATGGCATTGTCCCCACTGGGGTTGTTGAGGGTCCGGACATCCAAAACGTCGATTCGGGGTTCCCACATGGTCAATGCTTCGATCACATATCTCCTGGCAAGGCCGCTGGTGGCTGGATCATTGGGAGCAAATACGAGCTCGTGAATTTCACACCCGAACTCGGGCCGCATGGGCCGCTCACCCTTGCGGGTCATCAGGATCATGCGTAACGCTTCCTCGACATCCTGTTCCTCATGGACAAGTTCGACCCTTCCGCGGCTATCGAGCCTCGGCGGAAACTTCCACCCTGAGCCGAGAAAGTTCTTCGTTGAATCCCGCACGTGAATCAAACATCCTCCCCTGGCTATATTACAAGCTTTGCAAGGTTATTAACCACCGATGATCACCGTTGGACAACCCATCGATATAGTATTCACGCTTGTAACCTCTTGAATGGTGTCTCCCGCCCGACATGCGGGCTTTCCATCGAACATCACGGTCGCGCTTGGTGTAATGTCGACCCCTGGTCCATCAGGCACCAAGAGCTTGACGACCGCGCACGTGTGGATGCTTGCTCCGCAGGCTGCCATCGCGTTTGCAACCGCCGCTACTCCGTCCGCCGCTTCCTTTACGAGGTTTGCATCGGCGGCGGGTCCGGCCTGAGTCCCTTTGGCCGCCGCCGATGCCGCCGACGCCTTGGCGATATCTTTAGCCGCCTTGGCGACTGCGGCCATGATCGCCGCCAACGCCGCGGCGCTGCATCCCCACCAGGCCGGCTGGCCGCCAATGATGACCGTCGAACTCGGTGGTCCAGGCGCTAGGGGGTTCCCGTGAGCCGTGGGATCGCCCATCCGTGCCGCAGGTCCGGTAGGCACTAGTTGATCCTCACCATCTTCCCACGGATGATCGTCTCTTCAGAACTGACAAGTCGAACGTCGCCGCCACCGTCGATCTCAACGCCGTCATCTCCGCGCAACCGGAGTTTGCCACCGGCTTGAATGTCGATGTCCCCGGCCGACTGGAGGAGGATGCGGCCCGATGCAAGGTCGATGACGATCGGTTGCTGGTTGCCGCCCGCCAGAACAGAAAGGACCTCCGAGCGTTCGTCGAGTTCGATACGGTATCGGCCGGGCACTTCGGCCAGTGGCACGGAATGGCTCATGATTTCTTGGCTTCCTTGTTGTGACTACTGTCCGGACTCGCCTGCTTCTTCATCCCGGAAGCTGGACCCGAGTTAATGTTCACCATGGATGCTTGGATGTTCATTACTCCGTTTCCTTTGATGTTGACGATTGCCGTCGCACTAATATCGATCGAACCAGGATTCAGGGTTATGAAATTCCCGGCAGCATCGTAAATCGACGCGTACTGTTTCACTTCATCGAGCGATATGCCGAATCCTTTCGGAGAAACGAAACCGATTTGGCCCTTGTTGTCTGAGAAGAACTCCAGTCCATTCTTGTTGATCACGGAGACTCCGCCTTGACTGCCGTCCCGCAATACGATTCGCTGGCCCCCGGGAGTCTGCATGACGATTCGCTGTTCGCCATCGGTGTCCTCCAGGTCCAAGATGTGCCCATATCGGGTCTTGATCCGTCGATGATTGACCGCCGAGCCCCCACCTTTGGCATCGGTATTCGAAATTGCCGGCAGATCCTTGCCGTTCCAAAGCGACCCAAGAACGTAGGGCCGGCTGATATCGCCATGCTCGAACGCAACCAAAACCTCATCGTCGATTTCTGGCAGGAAATGGAATCCCCGTCCACTCCCCGCCATCGGCGAGGCGATCCTGGCCCAGAAGCTCTCGATGTCGTCACTGAGCCATGGAAATTTGACCTTGACCCTGAACATGCCCTCGGGATCCTTGTTGTCCGTGACGATTCCAACGACGATATTTCCAGCGTTGGGAGAAGCCTTGGGACTGGCGCTGGAACCTGAACTGGCTCCTCCACCCCCTCCGCCGCCCAGGACGGATAAGAGCGTCGCCGGTTCCTTGCCGCTGATCACGAATTGGGAAGATAACCCCTCCGCCGGTGAGAACGTGTGAGTCACTGAGGTCAGGATGTATTTGCCGTTGAAGCGGTTGCCGATGTTCTTGAGTTCGATCGTATCGCCGGCCGCGAGTTGGGGTTGGTTGTAGCAAAGACCGTCAGCCTCGATGAACGAGGTTCCAATGTCGTCCATCACCGACTTTGCTATTTCCTCGGCTTGCCTTTGCGAGTTGACGGGACGGTCCACGACCACGGATTCGGCTTGACCAAAAGCAGCCCTCGCCGTTTGGGCGCCGCTGCCGCGCATGCCGATCTCCGAAGTTCCCCTCGGCGTATCTGATTGAGCCACGATCGAGCGCTTTGTCTTGATATCCCATCCTCGAACAACCACGCGCCCAACCTGATTTCCGCTGTTGACGCGTATTCGGAAGGACCGAAGGTCTTTGCCCCACTCGAGAGCGGTTGTCGATGACGACACGTCTTGGACCTTTTCGAAGACGAGTTTGGTCTTCTCTTCGAGGTACAGGCGACAGCCATTGCGTTGAGCAAGGCTTGAAAGGAAGTCCCAATCCGATTGGTTGTTCTGCAGCGTCCAATCGTGGATCTCAGACGTGTGGTCGGCACGGCATTGCAGGCCGAGATCCCGAGCAACTTCATTGACGATCTCGCTATCCTGCTTCTGGAGCCAAGTTCGACGCTTCTTCCCTCGGTGAAGTCGATGCGCCTTATCCATGCAGCGAACGGTGAGGGTGGTCACGCCCATTCCCGCCAGGTCCATCTCGATCCCGACGATTTCTCCTTCAAAGACCTTGTGAAGCTGGTCCTGCTTTCCTTGTCCGGCTTCAATCAGAATCTCATTGCCTTCCTTCCAGTGCTGGCTGTCCAACCACTTGAAGTCGTTGTCGTGGACCCGAATCGTGCAGGCATCAGGAAGGTGGAGACTGGACTCGATCGTCGACTCCAAGATTGCGGCGAACGCCTCTTCAGGCAAGCGCTGGCCGTTGACTTTGACAAAGACCTGGGGAATCGTCGAGCGAAGGTTGGTATCTGCCATTTAGCTCAAGGTTGGTATTGCGAGGATCTGACCTGGTTGAAGAGAGAGCGGA
>JADZBW010000380.1 GCA_020851885.1 Fimbriimonadaceae bacterium
GTGCCAAGGAGGGCTTCGAGAGTCATCGCCCCCGCGACGTCCGCCGCGTGAATGCACTTCAAGGCTCGGATCAGGGCCAGCGATCCCACTGCGCCGATCGCCTGCGTTCCATTCAGAAGCGCCAGGCCCTCTTTTGCCTCCAGGTTCAGCGGAGAGATGCCATGGCTTGCCAGCACTTCCAAAGCGGGAGTCGAGTCTCCATTTTGCCAGCAACGACCCTCTCCGATCATCGCCAACGCCAGGTGCGCCAAAGGAGCCAGATCCCCGCTCGCGCCAACTGATCCGCGAGATGGAATCACTGGATGAATACCCTTATTGAGCATCTCGACGAGGAAGTCCAGCACTTCGCGACGGGCGCCGCTATAAGCCTGAGCAAGAACATTGGCTCGCAGAAGCATCATTGCCCGTGTTTCCGGAATGCTTAGGGGGTTGCCAACTCCGACCGCGTGGCTGCGGACCAGGTTCAGCTGCAGGTCCTTCAGTTCGCCGTCGGAGATCCTCACGTCGGCAAGTCGGCCAAAGCCGGTGTTGATCCCGTAGACCACCCGATGGTCGATGAGGATCTGATCGACAACTTTGCGCGCCGCGTCGACGGCTTGATAAGTGTCTTGGGAAACCGAAACCGTTTCGCCTTCTTCCGCAACCGCGGCAATTTGAGGCAAGGTCAACGGCGACCTGTCCAATGTCAACACGATTGGGGATTTTACCGGAGCCTAGGAGTTGGAGGTTTCGGCGGCGACCACAAGTATGTCGATCGTCCGCAGCTCGCGCACGAGTTCATTGATCAGAGATCCCTTGGTGATCTGCTCCAGCTTGCTTCGATCCGAATGCCCAACGACCAACTGAGTGACGTTGTTTTCCTTGCAGTAGCGGATGATCATCTCAAGAGGCTTTCCTGAAGTCTTTTCAACCCGGATTCCGAGTCTCTCGGCAAGCGCAAAATCGTCATGCAGAATGCGCTCTTCCTCTTCGGTTGGTTCCTTCTCCTGAACGAAGAGCGCCACCGCATCGGCGTTCATTTTCTGGGCCATTCGCCATCCACGTCGGACAATCCTAAGGCTGGGTTTGCTCGGGGAAATGCAGATCAGCACCCGGTCATTGGTAGCCCATAGCTTCTCGATCCGCTTCTTACGACGATATTCGTTAACATCTTCATCGACGCGTCCAGCGGCTTCGCGCATGGCAATCTCGCGCAATGCGCTGAGAGTCTCTTCCTTAAACCAAGTCTGCCTCTGCTGTTCTATTTCGTTGGCCGGGAAGATGTCGCCGCGTTCGAGTCGATTGATCAGGGCTCGCGGCGTCGCATCGATAATCTCGATCTCTTCGGATTTATGGAAGAGCTGATCGGGAACGGTGTCGGTAATGCGGATGCCAACGATATCGGATATCTTGTCGTTCAGGCTTTCCAGGTGGGCCACATTCATCGTGGTCAGAACGGAAATCCCATGCTCCAGGATCTGCTCGACGTCTTGCCAACGGTATTCATGGGCAGCCCCGGGCGGATTTTTCTTCTCAAGGTCGTCGATGAGGACGACCGTTGGATGGCGCTTGATGACCGCATCGACGTTTAGCGCTTCATACTCGCGACCGCCGTACTTGATGATCTGAGGAGCCATCACCTCGAATCCCTGCATGTGATCGAGAGTGGATTGACGCTTACGCGCATCCACGATCCCAATGACGACGTCCTGCCCGCGGCGGGCGCGCCGATGGGCCTCATCCAGCAGTCGGAAGGTCTTTCCAACCCCGGTGGCAAAACTCAGGAAGATCTTGAGTCGGCCCTTGCCGTCGGCGGTGGTCTCACTGGTCGGCATCAGATCAACTCCGGTTCGATGGTCATGATTCCATCGACCCATCGCTTGAGCGACGGAGTCAGTTCCGTGACCTTCAGGAGATTGTCGGGTGGGAGCTGTGCTTCTTGCCACAGATAATTCGCCAGCGCTTCTTCACTCATAGCTTGCCAGAAGCGATTCTGGCACGGAACCGTCTCCGTATCCGCATACGCTTTTACCAGTTCCATCACATATTGGGGAATGATCACTTTAACCGAGGCATCTTCGCCTTCGGGTCGATGCACTCGATAGGTGCAAATCGCTTCGCCGAAGTGTCGGTCATGGATTTCCGTGAGGAGGTCCAGTTTGAATCCGTTGATGGTGGTTCGCGAGTACTTGCCCGCGAATGGGATCTTCGGTGCCTGGTTTGGACGCTCGAAGGCGGCCTTGACGGACAGCCGCAACGAATCGGCGGTGAAAGGCTTGCGGAGGAAATCGCAAGCCCCATAATCGAGGACTTTGCGCGCCAGCTCAGCGGTCCCAAAAGCCGTCGTCATGATGACTTTGGCATCTGGATTGATGCGCAGGAGATCTTGCTGAACCTCGGTGCCATGTTGGCCCGGCATTCGCTGGTCGAGGATCACGAGCCCGAATTTTGTGCCATCTCCGTAGGCGGCAAGACCCGAGGGGCCGTCTTCGGCGGTATCCACTTCGTAACCGGTGTGCTCCAGGGCCAGACGCATCATGGTGCGTATGTTTGGCTCGTCGTCGATGATGAGAATCCGTTGACTCAAGAGGAATGTTCTCCGCTGGCACCTGATGCAAGGGGAAGCGTGAATTTGAAGGTGCTTCCTTTCCCCATTTCACTTTCTGCCCAGATGCGGCCGCCGTGTGCTTTCACTATGTTTTGTGCGATCGAAAGTCCGAGTCCCGCACCACCGCCGGTGGCTCCCGGAACCTGGACAAACCGGTCGAAAATACGGTCGAGATAATCCCTTGGAATTCCATCGCCCGTGTCTTCGACGCTAAAGATTACTTGATCGGCGTTGGGGACTGCCGTGACCTTTACCCTACCGCCCGACGGCGTGTGGCGAATGCCATTGCCCACCAGATTGACGAGCACTCTGCCAATTTGACTTGGATCGGCAAGCACTTGAAGGTACGGGACCTTTGGAATTTCAAGCGCGATCTGCTTGGCATCGGCCATGACCTGAAGATTGTTGATCGGTTCGTTGAGGATGTCGCCGACCGTGCAAACTTCAAGCCGAGGCGGATGTTGGCCGGCCTCGATCCGCGACAAGTCCAACAACTCCTGCATGAGGCCCTCAAGTCTCATCAGGTCTTGGCGCTGCATGGCAACCACCTGCTTCTGGGAGTCAGTCAGAGATCCAACAGCGCCCTCTTCGAGAAGTTGAACGGACATCAAGAGGGAGGTAACGGGAGTCCGCAGCTCATGGGAAGCCACGCCGATGAACTCAGTCTTCATCCGGTCGAGCTCCTTCAGTCGCGTGATGTCTTCAAGAACCGTAACCGTTCCGAGCAGGTGGCCGTCATCGGCGACCATCCGATTCACCCGAATTCGATAGATCCGGTCTTCCTCACCCACGCGAAGTGGGATCAACGCGGCATCCTCATTCAGTGAAACCCCCTTCCCAGCCAGTGTTCGGTCGATCGCTTCGACGATGAGCTTGTCGCCGTGATGCTTGATAATCGGTAGCCGTGGCTCGTCGGGACTTGGGCCGAATAGGTCCTCGGCGGCCTGATTGAGGTGAATAATTTGACCCTTTGAGTCGGAAACAATGACCGGATCGAAGAGGCTCTCCAGGGCCTGGTCGGTCAATTTTTGGGCTCGCTCCAGTTGGCGTTGCTCCTTAAGCCTTGCCTCTTGGAGTCGTCCCGCCATCTCATTGAAGGAGGAGGCGAGGGCGCCCATCTCATCCGATCGATTCAGGTCGACGCGCACATCCAGGTTGCCCGCCCCAATTTCCTGGGAACGCTCGGTAAGGAGCTTGAGAGGCTTCAAGAAGCTTCGGGAGAGGGCGATGGTCAAGGCAAGGGCCGCAAGCAGGGCAAGCCCAGCGATGCCGGCGCTTCGAAAGGCGGCGATCTGAACCATCGCCTTCACCTTGTCGCTCTCCCTTTGCATCGCGTCTTGGTTGACCTTGATGAGTTCGTTTAGCGCGATCTCCAATTCCGGTACCAGTTCGGACTTGTCGACCTCAAAAGCCGCCGCCGCTCCGTCCTTGGAAAACGCCGCCCTGATTTCCTCGCGATGCCTCTGGCGAAGTGAGTCGATTTTGGCCAGGATCTCCGGCTCGTTCGGCTCGTTGACGGCGGAATCGGCGGACCGCTTTCCAATGTCGAAGGCTCTGGCTGCCTTCTCAAATCTCGCCATCGCTTGCTCCGGCTCATGGTTCAGCAACTCGCCAAATGCAAGGAGGTCCATCGAGATGGCTTCCTGCATCTGCTGGGCGGCAGAGATGCTCTTGTAATTGCCTTCGAGGACGCGATCCACCCCCCGTCCCAGGGCGGCAAAACTGGCGATTGCCGCGCTCATGACGATTCCGAGGAGGAGAACGAGTGCGGAATGGCTGACCAATAGACGCAGCCGGAGCGAATGCATGGATCATTGTGGGCGATCCGGGCGCCCCAAGGAGTCGAAATTCCTTTGGTAAGATTGGGCCATGAGAGCTACCCCCTATGTGCTGATCGCTACGGTCGTCTTGCTTGGGGTTGGGTTGACGGTCTTCTTGAGTGCAAAACCAAACAAGGTGACTCCGACGATTGGCTTTGGACAGCCGAAACACCCGGTGACCGCGAAAATGACCGAAGAAGCCAAGCACATGGACCTCAAATCCGCCCCGGTTTTCGTTCGAAAGACGGTGTCGGGGCCGGTGATCCACCTTTCTGGCGGGAACTTAGCGCGACCTCAATTCGTGCTCTTTATCAAGGATGGATGCCCTTGCAGTATCGATGCTCAGCCAATCTTCAATGGATTTGCCAAGCACTGGAAGGATCGGATCGACTTCATCGGCGTTATCGATAGTGAAGGGAAGAAAGCCAAGGATTGGGTCGAAGACTACAAACCCGAATTCCCAGTCATGATCGACGCCAAGCAGGAAATCATCCATGCCTATGAGGCCAAGCAGTCGGTCTACTCGGCCTTGATCGCTACCGACGGCAAAATCGTGAAGCTTTGGCCTGGCTACAGTGTCGACATGATGAAGGAAATGAACGACCTGATCGCCAAGGAGTTGGGCGTAGAAAGCAAGCCATTCGACAGTCAATATGCCCCCAAGGTCAAGACGTCCGGCTGCGAATTCTAACTCAGCGCAATCGAGGAACGCGTAACCTCTTCAATTCGATAGCGTCCAATCGGTTAGATCACTGGTCTGAAGGTCTAACTATGATGAAGTCCTTGACGCTGCTCGCGCTCATCCTTGCCTTGCCCTTATCCGCGATTGCCCAAGGTGGATTTGGCGGTGGCGGCGCGGCGGGGGCCGCTGGCAACTCGCCAATGACCGGCGATGAAGCCACCTACGGTCAAATCCTGACGCCCGGCGATAAAGGTGAGTGGGTCATCGATGCCAAAGATGGCGAGACGATTCTCGCGACTGCGGTCAGCACCGTGTTCGACGCCGCATTGGAGATCGTGGATGAACAGAGCAAGGTCATCGCTTCCAACGATGATATTGAGCCTGGAAATCAGACGGCGCGCCTCCTGTACCGATTTCAAAAGGCAGGCAAGTACCGCCTATGGGTGAAAGGATACAAATCCGCCGCCGGTGGTCCTTTCACGTTGAACTTGCGCCGCTTTGTCCCGATCGATGGAGCAGTCGGTCGTAAGTCGGACCTTATCTTGGATAAGACCGGATCGATTTGGGTCCGATTTCAAGCGAAGAAGGACCAACCAATGGCCCTTTATATCGATGCCAAGTCTGTCTCCATTCGCACCGACATACTCGGCCCGACCGGTGAGGAGATCGATGGCGACTCGGTTGAGAACAACGAAATCACCCGAATCGACCTTCGGTCCGTAAACACCGGAGACTACTTCCTGCGAATCTCATCCAAAAGCTCGCCGAATTCGAGCGTGAGCATGACTCCAACCGTCATTCCCGTACGATCCATGTCGGTAGGATCCACTCTGAACGGCGCCCTCAATCCCTACGGCGTTGAAATCGTCACGGTGCCGTTAGAGGAAGGTGATCTGGTTCGGGTCGGGATAACTGGTAATGGACCGCGTCCATGGCTGACTTCCGGCGCCTTGGATGCCACGTCCACCCTGCCCGATGCATTCCAACTTCTTTACAACATGGGGAAAGGTGGA
>JADZBW010000381.1 GCA_020851885.1 Fimbriimonadaceae bacterium
AACGACGGGCGCAGCGCTGCGCAATGCGAGGCCCTGCTGCGCAAAGTGCCAACACTGACCGACATCACCGGCAACCTGGCCATGCCGGGCTTCACCGCACCCAAGCTGCTCTGGATACGCGACAACGAGCCGGCCGTGTTCGAGCAGGCCCGCAAGTGCCTGCTTCCCAAGGACTACATCCGGTTTAAGCTCTCGGGAGTCAAGGCGACCGAGGTCAGCGATGCCAGCGGAACGGGGATCTTCGATGTCACCGGCCGCCGGTGGTCGACAGAGATGATGCGGGAACTGGATGTCGACCCAAGTCTGTTCCCAAGATGTTTCGAATCGGATGAGGTGACGTCGCACACCCTCGCCTCGCCATGGTTGGAGAAAGGCATCCCCATTGTGGGAGGTGGTGGCGATCAGGCGGCGGCGGCGGTTGGAACGGGAGCGGTAACTCCGGGAGTGATCAGCCTCAGCCTGGGCACAAGTGGAGTTGTCTTCACCAGTTTGGAGAAAGCGGAGTTTGCGGAAAACGGTGCCGCGCATACCTTCTGCCACGCCAATCGGGCGTGGCATGCGATGGGAGTTATGCTTTCTTGCGGGGGCGCCGTGCGATGGTTTCGAGATACCTTTGGCGCAGGGGCGACCTACGACGAATTGGCGCATGAAGCCTCCCAGGTTCCCCCTGGTTGCGAAGGCCTCACATTTTTGCCCTATCTGACCGGTGAACGCACCCCTCATAACGATCCCCTGGCAAAGGCGTCTTTCTCCGGGGCAACCTTGGCTCATCGTCGAGCCCACTTTTCAAGGGCGGTTTTTGAGGGAGTCTCCTTCGGATTGCGAGATGGCTTTGATCTTCTGCGAAGTTTGGGAGCAAAGTCGGACGAAATTCGGGTGACCGGCGGTGGTGCCAGAAGCGTCTTCTGGGTTCAAATGCTGGCAGACGTTCTGGGCAAGTCCTGCGTCACCCTCGAATGCGACGAAGGTCCGGCGCTGGGCGCGGCAATCTTGGCTGGCATCGGCACCGGTGTATGGGCGGACGCAAAGAGCGCGTGCGCGGCCGTGGTCAGGCTCGCAGATCGATACCAACCCCGTGGGCAGGCCTATGACTCGGCCTATAAAAAATACGTGGGTCTGTACGGCTGTTTGAAGTCATGGAATATGAGCTAGAATAGCGATAATCCACAAATACCTGAATCCTTTGCCGTGCGCGAAACGTAAGAGCGCGAGGCGGAATCAGGTAGGATTAACCCCAATCTTATTGGAGCCCCACTTAGAGCATTGCAGATGATGATCGACGAGAACCAGACGCCAGTGGGCGAGCAAGAAGCCCAGGAGCAGCCAGAAATGGCCACTCCGGCGTCCGACGCCGCCCCGACGGATTCCAATCCGTCTCTTGACCAGACAGTTGCCGAACCCGCAGGTGAAGCCGTAGCCGCCGCTGAAGCAGACGCTTCGGTGGCAGTTGCCGCACCCGAATCGGCCCCCGAACCCACCCCGGAGCCTGAAGTTGCCCCGGAGCCTCCGGCCCCGATTGAAGCGCCGGTCGTCGCGGAGGCGCCAGTTGCGGCGGCTCCCAAGGCCAAAGCTTCGGAGCAGGCGGATGCCGACCTCTTCGACTCATACATGAGTGCCTTGGAGAGCGGCGAGGGCTTTGAAGCCGAGGGTTCGTTCAAGAAACTGGCCAAGGGCGATCGCGTGGAAGCGACGATCATCCAAGTGGACAAAGACCGCGTTTTTGTCGACCTCGGAACGAAGTCGGAGGGAATCGTCCCGCTCGACGAACTGACATCCGAAGTCATCGAGTCCGCCCAGGATCACTTCAACGTTGGCGACAAGATCAACGTCGTCGTCATCCGACCGGAAGGCGCCGAAGGCAACCCAATCGTTTCTAAGAAGCGGGCTGACTTTGAAGAGACCTGGGATCGCATCGAGCAGGCGTTCAAGTCCCAGGAGATGATCACCGCGCAGGTCGTGGATCGCGTCAAGGGTGGCTTGGTGGTCGATGTGGGTGTACGGGGTTTCGTTCCGGCGACGCACGTCGGCAGCGGCAAGCTCCGCAACATCGAGAAGTACGTCGGGCAGCCGTTGCAGCTCAAGGTCATCGAGATCGATCGAGAGCGCAAGAAGGTTGTGCTGTCGAATCGAGAAGCTGAGGAGCAGCGACGCGTTCGAGCGAAAGAGGATATTTTCTCGACCGTCCAGCCCGGCGATCGACTTGAAGGCACGGTCCGTCGGTTGACGGATTACGGCGCGTTCATCGATCTTGGCGGAGTCGACGGTCTTCTCCATATCTCCGAGATGAGCTGGATGCGCATCAACCATCCCAAGGAGATGTTCAAGGAGGGCCAGAAGATCGAGGTCATGGTTCTGCGGCTCGACCAGGGCGCAGGCAAGATTTCGCTTGGCCACCGTCAGGTCCTTCCAGATCCTTGGAACCTGATCAAGCAGAACTACACGATCAACCAGAAGTTGAACGTGACGATCGGTCGATTGGTGCAGAGTGGGGCGTTCGTCAAACTTCCTGAAGGGGCGGAGGCATTCCTTCCGGTTAGCGAGATGTCCTATCGTCGCCTCAAGCGACCTCAAGACGCCGTCGAGGAGAACCAGGAGGTCGAAGTGCAGATCATCGATCTGCGCGCAGACGAGCGACGAATGGTCCTCAGCATGCGGGCGACCGGAAACCTCAACGAAGAGCGTGGCTTGCCCTCCTACGAAGGTGGGAGTAATGAGTACGGCGGAGGCGGAGACGACTTCCGTGGCGGCGACAAGCGCGGCAAGCCAGGGGCCAAGAAGGGCAAGAAGGGCGGTCGCGGTGGCCGAGAGGACTTCGACGACTTCGACGATGCGGGTGGTCGACGAGGCTTTGCCACCGGTGGCGCCACGATTGGCGAGCGCTTGGGCATGCTCAAGGGATTCCTGGGTCGTGAAGACGAAGAGGAAATTGAAGAGCATGAAGGCGATAAGGCAGAGCCGGAAGCCGCCGAAGGCGAAGAGGCCTAAGAGCTTCGTTGGTTACGGATGCGGGGCGGAAGAGGAATTCTTCCGCCCCGTTTTCATTTTGGAGTGAACCTAGATGAGGATTGCGATCACGGGCGGTATCGCGGAAGGGAAGTCAACAGTTTTGGGCTACCTCCGGGAACTGGGCTACTCCACCGCTTCCGCCGACGATGTTGCCCGAGAGGTCTTCGACCAACCCGATGTTCAAGCGGCGTTGCAAGCCCGCTTGCACGTGGAAGGTCCCGTTGGACGGGAATGGCTGCGACAACGGGTCTCCGAGTCTCCCGAGGTCAGAAGAGGCGTCAACCGGATCATGCATCGATCGATCCTGGAGGCCCTTTTCCGGCATCCGGCAACATTTTTTGAAATACCGCTCCTTCTTGAAACGTGCCTCCAAGGCAGGTTCGACCGGGTCTGGGTCGTCACTTGCGGACCCGAAGAACAGACTCGAAGGCTGGTCGAACGCGTAGGAAACTCGGAAGAAGCTCGGAAAATGCTTGCAACTCAGCTACCTTCGGGAGCAAAATGGGTCTTCGCTGACGAAATCGTCCGAACGAACACAACCGAACTCTCCGTCAGGGAGTATGTGCTGGCGGCAGTTGCAAGCGAATTTGGCAAGTAGGTTGACCACCTTCGAATGAGGTGCT
>JADZBW010000382.1 GCA_020851885.1 Fimbriimonadaceae bacterium
CAAGCGGAGGGGATTTACCCAATCGCCCGCATCGCCTGCTTCCGAGATGCTTTTGTTCCCCGCAAACATCCGGAGCGCGCGGTGAACACAAGCGAAGGAGTACTGTGGAAGGACCGCAGCGGGCACACTTGGCTCGACCCTTACAACCACAAGAACTGGGAATACCTGGCCGAAACCGTGGACTATGCGCTGGATCAGGGCTTTCCAGAAGTCCAATTGGACTACGTCCGCTTCCCAAGCGAAGGCAAGGCCAGTATTCAGCGGTTTCCTGCCAAGAAATACTACGGAAATGGCAAGGCCAAGCCAGAGGATGTGATCGCCGCTTTCGCGGTTTTCATCGGCAAGCGGGTCAGGGCTCGGGGTGCGGTTTACTCGGCGGACCTGTTTGGAATCATCTCCTCGACCAAGAGCGACCAGGGAATCGGGCAGGACCTGGAGAAAGTCGCCGAGCCCTTCGATCTCATTTGCCCGATGGTTTATCCGTCGCACTATGCCAAAGGCGAATACGGAATCAAGGATCCCAACGCCCAGCCCTACTCGATCGTGCGAAAGTCCCTGAACGACTACCGGAAGCGTCTTCCAAACACGAAGATCCGACCCTGGCTCCAAGACTTCTTTGGATACTCCGCGAAGTCGATCCAAGCTCAAATCAAAGCTGCCAAGGAACTTGGTTATGAGGAATATCTACTGTGGAACGCTTCAAACAAGTACACCGAGGCCGCCGTTGTCGATAATTCCAAATTGCTCGCGCAAAAGCCTTCTTCAGCAACCGGCGTTAGGAAAGGTTGAGGTCACGAAGCTGGCGACGGCTCGAATACTTGATCGTTTCGCCTCGTTCCGATGATCGTTCGGATACCAGGTAGGCCACGTATTGCCCCACATCGTCGGCAGTCAGGCCCTCTGGATCGGCAGATGGATGCGATCGGGTCCCAATTGCGCTCATCATCGAGAGGAGATTGATCCGGACCGGCTTGGACTCCATCTCTTTTGCGAAAACGTCTTTGAGCATCACTTGGGCGGCACCGGCGATTGAAACAGGACCGGAATGGGCGATGGGGTAGAAGCCGGAAGATCCATGGATGAAGACGTAGCTCGAGCCCGGGCGGTCCGCCAAGATTGGCAGGAAAGTTTTGGCGACGATGAAATGGACGGTCAGGCGATCGTCCATCACTTGCTGATAGGTTTTCACATCCAGGTCGACCAAAGCCGGGCCAGACCACCAAGATCCAATGCTGGCGACAACCGCATCGAGTTCGAAGCCCTCTTCGAAAATGGCGGCTTTCAAAGCCGATGCCGCTGATTCCGTGCCGACGTCGCCGACAATCGTCTTCAGCTCTGAGGAAGCCCCAAGACGTTGCCTCAGTTCCGCAAGCTTAGCTTCCGTTCGGGACTGAACAACGACCCGGTTGCCTGCAGCAAGGAGTTGGTGAACAATGCCCTCGCCCACTTCCCCCGCCCCGCCGCACACTAACACCGTTTTCACTTCCACATTATGCAAGCCGACCAGATTTGCGATAATAGGGCTCGTGGACCAGCATCAATCTCCCCTGGGCGGAGCCGCCTCCGCCCGGCTCGAACAACTTGGATCTCGATACGCGCACACCCAGTATTTGCTAAGAAGGCAATTCGCCAAGCTCTTTGGCGCAACGTTTCGCATTTATGACCCCGCGGGCCAATTGGTTTTCTTCGTCCAGCAGAAGGCCTTCAAGCTGAAGGAAGATATCCGGGTGTTTTCGGATGAGTCGCAGACCACCGAGATGCTCAGCATCAAGGCAAGACAAATCCTCGACTTTGAGGCGGCCTACGACGTCGTTGATTCGCTCACCGGCCAGAAAGTAGGAGCCCTAAAACGCAAGGGCTGGAAATCCCTGATCCGCGATGAATGGATCGTCATGGACGCCCAAGATCGTGAGATGGGCAAAATCGTCGAGGACAATCCATCGTTGGCATTGGTTCGCCGTTTTCTCACCAATCTGGTCCCGCAAAACTTCGACGTACTCTATGGTCCCAAAAAGGTTCTCGACCTCAGGCAACACTTCAACCCCTTCTTGTACAAGATGGATGTCGACTTCTCCGTAGATTCAACCGCAGCGATGGATCGTCGACTTGGTATCGCCGCGGCCGTCCTGATCACCGCGATCGAAGGCCGCCAGGGTGGTTACGCTTGACGCCGGAGCGTTCCTAAAGGATGACAGCCGCCAAGGCGATCTTCTTGGTCGGACTGGCCGTGTGCCTGATTCCGATCACTCCGCCTTGGGCGGCATTGCTTCTTGGCATTGCGATCGCTTTGAGTTTGGGTAACCCATTTCCAAAGCAGAGCAAGAATGGCTCCAAGATCCTCCTGCAGGTATGCGTCGTCCTGCTTGGCTTCAGCATGGACCTCGGGACGGTTCTAAAGGCGGGCTCACAGGGCATTCTGTTTGCTTTGGCGAGCATCACCTGTGTCTTCTTGCTAGGATGGCAGCTTCAGCGATTGCTGAAGCTACGGCCAGTCGCTGGACTCCTTGTCTCCACCGGTACGGCGATTTGCGGTGGATCGGCGATCGCCGCGATGAGCGCCGTGACCGATGCGGACCAGGAAGATGTCTCGGTTGCCGTTGGAACCGTCTTCATCCTCAATGCGATCGCGCTTCTGGTCTTCCCTCCATTGGGCCGACACTTTGGGCTGACTCAAGAGCAGTTCGGAACATGGGCAGGAATTGCTATTCACGACGTGGCATCGGTGGTAGGCGCCGGAAAAGCCTATGGGCCAATCGCGCTCGATGTTGGAACGGCGGTGAAGCTATCCCGAGTTCTGTACCTGATCCCGATCACGTTGGGGGCGGCATGGTGGATGAGGCGTACCCATTCAAAGCCTGCCGACGAGCAGATCGGGCAAGGGAACTCGGCGGCGGCCTTTCCGTTCTTCATCATCGGATTCGTCCTGGCATCCGTCTTGCGGACCTATGTTCCGGCCCTGGCGGACAACGCCGCCCAGATCAAGACGGTCGCCACGGTAGGGCTCGCTTGCGCCTTGTTTCTCATTGGCTCGGGGATCACCAGAAGGACCTTGCGGCAGGTCGGAGTCCGACCCTTGATTCTCGGGGTGATCCTATGGGTGTTCATCAGCGTGGCGTCTTTCGCGGTGATTCGGCTGACATCCTGACCGGCAAAATTCTCTCCACTCAGAAAGCGCTGAGGTCTGCCAGAATGAGCTTATGGCACGGACGGTAGTGGAGGCGGCGGAAGCCCTCCTCGATCAAGAGATCAAGGTTCTCGACAAGGGATTTGTTCGACTTGTCGATTACATGGGTGGAGATCAGCGGATCGTGCAGGCGGCACGGGTTAGCTATGGCTCCGGCACCAAGACCTACCGCCAGGATCGGGGGCTCATCCATTACTTGATCAAGAACTGGCATACCAGCCCCTTTGAGCAGGTTCAGCTCACCTTCCACACCAAGATGCCGATCTTTGTGGCCCGCCAATGGGTTCGGCACCGTACCGCGCGCCTCAACGAGATCAGCGGCAGATACTCCGTGATGAAGGACGAATTCTACGTGCCGGAACCCGGGCACGTTTGCTATCAGAGCGAATCCAATAAGCAAGGTCGCAGCGAGGCCATGCCCATTGCCGATGCCAACCGGGTGATCGCGGCGATGGAAAAGGAACAGCGAGAGGTTTACGGCAACTATGAGTCGATGCTCGGCGACAATGTGGCCAGGGAGCTTGCCAGATCCAACCTGCCGCTCTCGCTCTACACCGAGTGGTATTGGCAGATCGACCTTCACAATCTCTTTCATTTCCTCCGGTTGCGGATGGACCCTCACGCCCAGTACGAGATTCGGGTCTATGCGGAAGCGATGGCGGAGTGCGCCAAGGCCGTTGCGCCAATCGCTTACGAGGCTTTCGAGGAGCACATTTTGGGCTCGGTCGGATTCTCTCGCGCCGAGTGCGAGGCGCTCGTCGCGATGTTGGATGGCCGAGACCTCAAACTGGAAGGAAGGGCCTTGGCCGATTTTGAGGGCAAAATCGCTAAATTGCGGGCCGCGATTCCCGCCGAAACGCCGGAAGAGCCGGTCCTGAATTCCTGAGAACCATGGACAGAGGGAAAGTCAAAAACTCACTCCTCGCCGGATTTCTTGGATTCATGATCCTCAGCATCGCGATCGGCAATATGCCTCTCGGCCATGCCTTCTTTTTCGTGTCCCTTGGATTTTTGTCGGGCTACCTGATCGCATTGGCGACCGGGTTCAAGAAGCGCGACCCCTACGACCTCAAAATGCTGGAGAAGATCGATCGCGAAGAGCGCTATCGGCAGATCGAAGCGGACTTGGAGGAGATGGACTCCGCCGGAAATGCCGTGTGCCTCTGCTGCGGAAACCACTTCGACCCCTTGATTGGCCAGTGTCCAAATTGTGGAAAGTCGCTGTATCGATAGGAGGCGGGAACTCGATGGTCGGTGATCGGGTCACGCTTTACGACTTACGGCTCGTTCATGATCGAAAATCGGCGAGCGCTTGACTGACTCGATGGTGACTGGGACCCTTCCGGGTGCGATAGCCGAGCCACACCCGTGCGGGCGAAGATTTCGGGGAAGCGCTCGCCAAGCCAGAAAACGGGACGACTTTGCCTTTCGAGACAACGTCAGAAAGTAGTCCATGCGGGTCGCAACGCTCAATATTCGAAATGGGGATGCCGACGACGGCGCCCTGTCCTGGGTACACCGGGAGCGAGGCCTCATTCAACTCTTGGCTGACCTCGACACAGACATCATTGGGCTCCAAGAGGTGCTTTCCATGCAGTTGCCTCCCATCGTCCATGCCCTTCCCGATCACGACTGGATCGGTGCCGGGCGGATCGACGGAGACAAAGAAGGCGAATTCACGCCGATCTTTTACCGGCGCGGGATGTACGACCGCCTGGACCACGGCTGGTTCTGGCTATCGGAAATCCCTGAGCAGCCAGGATCGAGATCTTGGGGCGCCGCTTGCGAGCGGATGTGTACTTGGGCTTTGCTCGAAAGTGAGAGCACCCGGGTCATGGTTGTCAACACCCACTTGGACCATGTCTCGGCTTTGGAGCGCGAGAATGGGACAGCTTTGATCCTATCAAGGTTTGAGATGTTCAATGGCCCTAAGATCCTGATGGGCGACTTCAATGCGCTTCCCGATGAAACGACGATCCAAAACGTGGTCCAAGCAGGATGGAACGACTCCCTTGGCCTCGATTCGTCGGATACCTTTCACAACTTCGGAAAGTGTACTGGTGGCAGAATCGACTACATTTTCGGGTCCGGACTTGCCTTCGTCCATAGCAGGATTGTCTCTACCTCGACCGAATGCGGCTACGCCTCGGACCACCATGGCGTCGAGGCGACGATCCAGTTTTCTTCCCGTGACGGTCTGGATTGAATTCACCCGTTGATTCCATCCAAGAAGACCAGGAAGTAAACTAGCTATGCTGGCTCATCCATGGGCCAGCAACTTTTTTTGCCGAGTTCGGCGTAACTGAAGACGATGATTCGCCACCTCCTAACCTTAAGCCTCTTAGCACTGGCCAGCGCCCTGGCTCATGCTGCCGACAAGGATGTGGAGGCGCTGCTCCAGAAGATGCGGAAAGTCTATGGTGGGACGAATACCGTCCACATCATCGTCAAGACGACGTCGTCGCGCTTTGGCGAGCAGGTGATCACCAGTGACCTGACTTACGCAAAGCCTCGGAAGATTTTTGCGAAAGTTCTCAATCTGCCCTCCCTCAAGGGCAAGACTTGGACCTTCATTTCGGATGGCAAGGACGTGGCGATCGATGACCTATCCGGCAACGCGCAAAGATCCAAATTCGACTTGGACTTTATTCCGATTCCCATCAACTTGGAGGCCATGGCCTTCTGGGATTGGGAGCGACAGTTGTCCACCGGTCCCGGCTCCAACATGGAGCACAGCAAATTCAAGTTGATCAAGGGCGAATCTTGGAACGGGAAGCCCTGGATCGTCCTCGAAGAAACCGCTTTTGGGCAAAACGTCTTCGTTCGCTATTTCATTAGCCCAACGACAAGCTTGATTAACCGGGTGCTCGTCTATGACCTGCAAAAAAAGATGAAGCGAATCGAAACCGTCATCACAAAGCTCGAGCGCAATATCAAGGTGAACCCTTCCATCTTCAAAATCCGCGTGGCCCCCGGGGCAGCCGCATCAAATTCGAACGCAAGATGAACTAGCGGTCAACCCGAAACGTCTGTATCGACTGCGCTGCTGTCGACCTCAACTTATCCACTAGTGAAGCGTCGCCAGAGTAAGTGACGTTATACAGGTCGGAACCATCCGGAATGGCGTATCCCAGCGCATAGCACTCGGCCGTGCCGCTTGCACCATTAAGCTTCATCAAGATCTCCGTATGGATCGCGGTCCCAATAGGGATCTCGACATATTCGATTTTCATGATCTTGGATCCCGGCGGTAGCTGGTCCTCGACTCCCTTACGAAACTGCTGCAGATTTCCATCGCTCTTCACGAAATTGCCACCGACCGTTTTCCGCAGGGCATTGACGTTGGTCGCGAAGTCGTTCACCACGTTCTTGACATCGAATGCCATCAAAGCGAAGTCCCCGGACGCCGCCATTTGTCGAAGAGTGGGGCTGGCGGCGGGGTTCTGCTTGGTTGCTTCTTGAATCACCGCTTCCATTTCGGGACCCTTCGGATCAAAGGCGACAAATTCCGTGGGAATTTGGATGGAGAAGCCATGCCGCGCGGCATCGAACTTTCGCCAACCTAGCATAACGGCCGCATCCGGCATGTGCCTGACCTTCATGCCACCAAAGAAGCCACCAGCCGTCCTGGAAACCAAATTGTAAGCGATCGTCCCCACGATCACGGCGATGATCACACCCAAAATTCGTTGCCCCATGTGCCAATTGTATCAACTTCAGTGGGAGCGATTGGGGAGGCCACGCCAATCGTGTCGATACGTCGCCCACTCGCCTTCATCCGTCGTGTAGTCGGCAAAGAGGGCGATTCCCTCGAATGCAGCTGGGACCCTGCTTTCCAGTGCTCCCCGGACCGCGTGAATTCCGACATCGAGCCTTTCCGATCTCGGATCATGGGAAAGGAAGCCGGAACCATACGTTGGAAGCCCACTGAGAAACGTGCACGATAGGCCGTCGAGCGCATTGGCGAGCTCGCGCAGCTGATTTTGCGCATGCATTGCGAAGAGTCGAGGGTGGCGCATGCCCGTATCGTAGGTCATCACGGAAACCTGGTTGCACCGTCGCCCGACTTGGCGAATGTACTCTTCCGACCAGCCAAAGCCAGCCAGTGGCCATCGGTAACTCGTTGGAATCGCCGCCCCAATCCAAGCCTTGGCCCCCAGCGAAATTCTGGATTCATCGAGGAGGGCAAGGAAATCTCGATCACCGTCGGGACAAATCTCATAGTCCCATTGGACCCCCTCGAAACCGGCCCCATCGATCAACCGCTTAGCCTCCGAAACCAATTTGTTACGCACCGATATGTTTGAAAGCGCAACCGCACCCCGACCATTCTTGTTGCCAACGTAGAACCATGCGATCCGGCGAATGGATGGCGAAGCGCCGGAAAACACACGATTGAGGCGAGATGCTTCTTGCCACTTGGGATAGCGCAGCGAGCCATCGGGCCGGGCATCGCGAACGTGGAAGAAAGCGTAGCGAATGCCGTCGCGTTGCAGGCGATCGGCCAATACTGCCGTCTCCAAATCTGAGTGGCCGCCGAAATACCACGGATAGCGTAGCCAAATGCCATTGGTCCCCTTGTCGAAGTGGCCCGAAGGCTTCGAGGCAAGGAATGGGTAGGTCGCGTAGTCGAATACAACAACGGCAAGAAAGCATGCAAGGGTCAGCCAGGCTTTGCGACTTCTCTTTGCCGGTCCCTTCATACAAGCTACAACCATCTTGGCTAGACAATGGTTGCCCGGGTTTCCATTGGTCGGCGATGCGGTCTACAATAAGCGATGGCACGCACGGATGCGACCATGGTAGTCATGCCACGGAAACTGGCGTCGGGAGATACGATTCGCATCGTGTCTCCGG
>JADZBW010000383.1 GCA_020851885.1 Fimbriimonadaceae bacterium
GTCGAGAGTTCGGGCGACATGATCGACTGACCTTCGAGCAGCGCTTTGACGGCCCACGGGTCGGCGTGGCGGACCTTCAGTTGCACCGGTTGGCGTCGGATCTTGGGCGCGGTGCCCTGGGCAAGAGTGGACCCACCAAGCAGAGCCAGGAAGAGGGCAAGCGCGATCGATTTCATGTGATATCAGACGACCATGACCTCGGCAAGTTTCTAGCTTCCGGTAATCGGATCGCTTTCCGGTGGATCACCCGGCAATCCGACCCTCGAGGAATCGCCGAAACCCACGCTTGGTTTTCCAGCAGAGACGGCAATAACGGCGATGATGCCGACAACACCAAGCAGTTCGATGAGCCCAAAACCGCGAGTTCACATAAGCAAATCCTTCGCACAACACGGTGAGGAATGTGCAATTATCGTTTCTGGAATGGGCCTATTGACCAGCACAGGGTTTAGCGAACCCAATGGACATCGGCAATTCGACCGGCGACGAATAAGAACAGGCACATGAGCCGCGGTTTTCCGATTGCGATCTGCCGCGCTTCTTCGAACTTCTTGCTAACAATTTCCCCGCTAAGACCGGCGAGCAGTCCCATGTAGGTGGTCGCCTCATCGGCATCGGGAAAGGTCGCCAGTCCATCGACGGTTTGCCCATCGGGCAGGGTGGCGTTGTTGGCGGCGAATCGACCGCCACCACAATCGATGAGGAAGAGCTTGTCGGGAAATCCGCCAAAGCCCTCCAACATGGACTCTTCGAGAGTCGTGCCAAGGGGATTGTTGAGAAGGTCCGGCATCAGGTCATACGTTGGATGATCGCATCGCCCATTTCTTTGGTCGAGACAAGCTTGGTGCCTTTCTCAAAGATGTCCGCCGTGCGAATTCCTTCCTGCAATGTCTTTTCGACCGCATCCTCAATTCTCTGAGCGTTACCGAGGTCGCTGAAAGTGTATTGGAGCATCATGGCCGCGCTAAGAATCGCGGCGAGAGGATTCGCGCGTTGCTGACCAGCGATATCGGGCGCGGAACCATGGATGGGCTCGTAAAGGCCGAATAGGCGACCATCCTTGGGGTCGCTCAAAGAAGCGCTGGGAAGCAAACCCAGGGAGCCGGTGATCATCGACGCTTCATCGCTGAGAATGTCGCCGAACATGTTTTCCGTCAAGATGACGTCGAACTGCTGGGGGTTGCGAATAAGCTGCATGGCGCAGTTGTCGATGAGCATGTGGGTGACTTTGACGTCGGGGTTTTTGGCTCCCAGTTCGGTGACCACCTCACGCCAAAGGCGACTCGTTTCGAGAACGTTGGCCTTATCCACGCTGACGATTTCGCGTCGACGTGTTCGGGCAATGGCAAAGGCTTGCAAGGCGATTCGTTCGACTTCGTGACGGGAGTAGACGCAGGTGTCGACGGCGGTCTTGCCGCCGTCCCGACGCTCTCGTGGTTGGCCAAAGTAGATGCCCCCCGTCAGCTCGCGCATGACGACCAGGTCGATCATGCCGGCTGCGCCCTTTAGGGGGCTCGCTTGAAGCAGCGGTTTGAGGGTCTTGGCGGGCCGGACGTTTGCGTATAGGTTCAACTCGCTTCTCAGGGGAAGGAGCGCTCCTACTTCGGGTCGCATCGATGCAGGCTGGACATTGTCCCATTTGGGTCCACCGACCGCACCCAAGAGCACCGCGTCGGATTGCTTGCACAGATCCAGAGTCTCTGGAGGGAGCGGATGACCCTTCTGGTCATAGGCGATGCCTCCAATGAGGGCATTTTCAAATTCAAACGCCACTCCGGTGGCCTGAAGGACTTTGACGGCTTCGGCGGTCACTTCCGGTCCGATTCCATCGCCCGCGAGAACGGCGATCTTAAACGACATCGTGTGGATTATGGCAGGCGGAAGGGCTGCCACGGTTGAACTGGAATCGAAGAGGTTGCCATGACGAATTCGCGGCCCAAAGTCGGTATCCTCCCGCCAATGCTCAGTCTCACCGTTCTGGGACTCCTCACGATGGCGACAATGCCACCGGCCCCCACCATGCGCGATCTTATCGAAACCTACCAAGCCGATTACGGCAATTTGACCCGCTTCTACAATCAGGAACTGTCCGATAGGCGTTCGCAGCGGTTGGCCGCCCTATTCGATCAGGAGCTGAAAGACCTTGAGAAGGTCGACTTCGCAAAGCTGGATCGTGACGCCCAGGTGGACTACCTGCTCTTTAAGAACAAGCTGAAGCACTCGGCACGACAACTTGAACTGGACGCGAAGGACAATGCAGAGATCGCACCCTTGATTCCCTTCGCCCAGGAGATCGTCACCCTCTTTGAGGACCGACAGGCGATGAAGCCGATAGACCCGCAATCGGCCGCCAAGACCCTGAAAGCGATCGACAAGGAGATTTCGGATGCGAAAAAGGCGGCGGAGAACGGACTGAAGATCGACAAAACCATCGCCAATCGGGCAGCGATGGCGGTCGACGAACTCGGCAAAACCCTCAAGTCATGGTTCCGGTTCTTCGACGGCTACGATCCGCTCTTCTCGTGGTGGTGCCGGGAGCCCAACAAAACCGTCGCCGCGAACTTGGAAGCTTACGCAAAAGTCATTCGCGAGAAGCTAGTCGGTATCAAGCCTGACGACAAGGACACGATTATTGGCCACCCGATTGGTCGAGAGCGGCTCCTGGAGGACCTCCAAGCGGAGATGATCCCCTACACTCCGGAAGAGCTTCTCGATATCGCCAAACGAGAATACGCCTGGTGTGAAGTCGAAATGAAGAAAGCGGCGAAGGAGATGGGCTTTGGCGATGACTGGCACAAAGCCCTGGAGAAGGTGAAGGAGGACCATGTCGGGCCAGGAGAGCAGCCCAAGCTAATCCGCGAGTTGGCGGACGAGGCGGTGAAATTCGTCAAGGATCAGGACATCGTCACGATTCCTCCGCTCGCCGAAGAGATTTGGCGAATGGACATGATGTCCCCAGATCGCCAGAAGGTCAGCCCGTTCTTCCTTGGCGGCGACACCATCCTCGTCTCCTTCCCTACCGATGAGATGACTCAAGAGCAGAAGTTGATGAGCATGAGGGCGAATAACAAGCATTTTGCGCGAGCGACGGTGTTTCACGAGCTGATCCCCGGCCATCACCTCCAGGGGTTCATGGAGGATCGGTATCGCCCGTATCGCCAACTCTTCTCGACACCGTTTTGGACCGAGGGTTGGGCGCTCTGGATGGAGTTCCTGTTCTGGGATCGCAAGTTCCCCAAGACGCCGGAAAACAGAGTCGGCATGTTGTTCTGGCGAATGCACCGATGCGTGCGCATCGAATTTTCGCTGGGCTTCCATCTCGGAAAATACACGCCTCAGCAGTGCGTCGACATGTTGGTGGAGAAAGTCGGGCACGAGCGTTCGACTGCGGAGGGTGAAGTGCGACGGTCGTTTGGCGGCGGCTATTCTCCGCTTTACCAAGCGGCCTATATGCTTGGAGCGCTTCAATTTCGAAGCCTTGCCAAGGAGTGTGTGGGGGACGGCAAGATGACCTACAAGCAGTTCCACGATGCGATTCTTCACGAGAACAACATCCAAGTCGCCATGGTGCGAGCCATCTTGACCAACCAGAAGCTAAGCAAGAACTTCAAGGTCGACTGGAGATTTGCAGACTGAAGGTTATTCAATCGGCATGGTGGGAGATTGGGGCATGATCCAGCCCTCCGGTCCTGAGCTTGAGCCGGGCCTTCAGTTGGCGCTGCGTCAACGACCGGAAACGCGTCGTGCGATGGTTCAGAAATGGCGCGACCTCACGTTTCTCCACATTTCGATAGAAGCAGAACTGATCCAAGCCAAACTGCCGCCAGGACTCACCGTGGACACTTTCGACGGTAAGGCCTGGATCGGGATGGTTCCCTTCTGGATGACGGTAATCCGTTTTCCTTGGGCTCCAACCGTACCGGGTACGCACACGTTTCCCGAAACGAACGTTCGTACTTATGTGCATCGAGATGGGAAGGAGCCTGGCGTCTGGTTCTTCAGTCTCGATGCGGCGAACGCGCTTGCGGTGGCCTGGGCGAGACGATTCTTCAGCCTTCCCTATCACTTATCCAAGATGTCAGTGGAACTTCCGCATGGACGGCGGATATACCATTCGGCACGGGTGTCCGGGAAAGCGAGTCTGGACCTCGAGATCAGCCTGGGGGAGCACTTGCCCCTACCCAAGCCAGGGTCCTTTGAATTCTGGTTGGTGGAACGATATCTGCTCTATGCCGTTCGGGGCGGCCGTCTCTATTCGGGTCTCGTGAACCATGCGCCGTATCAGCTCCAGGCGGCGAGCGTTTTGCGATGCGATCAATCGATTTTGGAATCAAACGGGCTGCCCACCGCACCGTGGGAGCATGTCTGCTTCAGTCCCGGCGTCGATGTGGACATCTTCCCGCTCCGAAGGCTCTGAACGGTCAGTGCTTCATCCCGGTCGACGGATCGAGAACGCCTGATTCGATCAGGTTGAGAACCATGAAGTAAGCGCCGGTCAAAATCATGCTGCCCAGCAGGACCGTGATCGCAAACGTCAGAAGTGGTAGGCCCACTTTTCGCGCCCATCGGTTTTGCCGATTGATCGAGAGTCTGGCGCGACCCCGCTTCTCTTCTTTGAAGAGTCGAAGCGAGGCAACCTGGAGGCGCTTCATCCAGGGCCTTCGCATCACCCAGAGCATGTTTCCCCAAAGTCGTCGGGCGAGGAATCGAGCGACTGCGGACATGGCCTGAATCTTCCTACGTTTCCTGCAATTGAAGCGTGCGCTCAGTCCTTCCCGGCAACCCAAAGGAACTCGTAGTCTTCCGGATCCTCGACCAGTTCCTGCGTCACTGCCGAGTCCAGTATCTCCTGCCACTTCAATTCCAACTCTTCGTCGTCTCGAATGATCCGATCGTAGCTTTCATTGAAGAACGGAGGCCATCTTTCGCCCGATTTCTTGATGATCTCCTTCCCGACCTTCGTCTTGGCTTTCTCGACGA
>JADZBW010000384.1 GCA_020851885.1 Fimbriimonadaceae bacterium
GGCGAGACTGCGCGATCTCGTCCCTTAGCCCGATCTCCGAGAGACCGTAGACCGGCTTTTCGGTGAGTCCCGGTGATTCCCAAGTCCGCTTGTAGGTTTGGGCATAGAGGTCCTTGTCTTCCAGGCGAAAGTCTGCCGAGAGGTCGATCACCTTGGAACGCTTGAGGAGGGTTGGAGCGTGTTTCATAGCAAATCCCGCCTCCTGGGCAAGAAAGACGAAATCCGCGTCGAGATCCTCCGGGTTGAAAGTTTGCAGGATCAAGTCCGTTGAGATCCAAGGACACTCCCTTTGGAGCGGGATGCCAGCCAGGCGTTCGCTGGTGGCGGCGACAACCCGGGCGCGAGGATGGCGGGCCAGCAGGCGGACGAGTTCGGCTCCTCCGTAACCCGTAGCTCCAACGATCGCAACTCGCAAGGTGTCCATGGGAGGAAATAGGATACCGGGTGCCGCAATAAGCTGCGCTATTTGCAGTTAACTCCGCTTTTCCGCAAGGCCATAGGGTACGCGGTGCTATGTGGTTCCAATGAGGAGGGCCGACAATACCACTGGGTGGCTGGGTCTTTCGGCGACTTTGACAAAACCTTGGAACCCGAGGTTCGTTTACCACTGTAATGGTTTGGGTATCCAAACCAACGAAACGAAACGAAACGAAACGAAACGAAACGGAACAATGCAATGAGGATCTTCGACTACGAGGGGCAGAGAGACTTAACGGACGTGGCTATTTCCTTAAGCCGCGACGAGGCCATGGATCTGCTCACGACGCTCGAGCGTTTAGTAAAGCAGCCGAACCTCAGCAAGGTCTACCTCAGCCAAATAAACGGCAACGTCATCGAGCGAGAAATTGCCATCGCTCTCGACCAACAGAACTGGCCTTCTTTAGCGAGAACGGCTTAAGAGAAGCGCTTAGAGGGCCGCTCCATCGCCAGATGGAGCGGCCTTTTCTATTCAGGGAGAGTGAAGAAAATGGTGGTGCCAACGCCCACTTCCGACTCGGCCCAGACGTGTCCATGGTGCCTTTCGATGATTCGGCGAACCGTGGCAAGCCCAATGCCAGTCCCTTCGAACTCCTTGGGCGAATGCAGCCGTTGGAACGGCTCGAAGAGTTTGTTGGAGTAGGCCATGTTGAAGCCATCGCCGTTATCTCGAATGAAGAACGCTTCTTTGGTCTTGCCAACTTCAATTTCTGCGTTCTCGCGCTTACTCGTGAATTTCCAGGAGTTCTGGATTAGGTTCTCCATCACGGCACGGATGAGATTAGGATCGCCTTTTGCCTTAAGGCCATTGGGGCAAATGAAATTGCATACCCGGCTTTCTTGAGAGGATCTCGCGGCCTCGAAGACTTCCTTGGCCATGAGGGATAGGTCTATCTGGCTGACATCCAGTTCATGCGAGACGAGGCGAGACAATCTCAGAAGATCGTCGATGAGATTGGACATTCTGCGCGCGGCGGAGCGGATGGTCGCAATGTGTTCGAACGCCTCCTCGTCGAGTTTGTCCCCGTAATCCATCTCAAGGATGCGAGAAAATCCGTCGATCGCCCTCAGCGGCTGCCGCAGATCATGCGATACGGAATAGGCGAACGACTCCAATTCCCGATTGGCCCTCTTCAGTTCACCGGTGCGTTCATCGACCAATTGCTCCAGGTCGGCATTGAGGGATTTGAGGCGATTCTCTGCCGCAATCTGTTCGGTGATGTCGGTAAAAGAAACGACGACGTGCCGTTGGCCCGTCCCTCCGGCGCCGGCGATCGGCATTGCATTGACGGAGATCCAGGTCGTCGTTCCGTCGTGGAAGCGCATCCCATAGACCTTTCTCGTTTGGGGAACGCCGGTCTTAACCGCGATCATGGACGGAGACTGGCCCGGGTCCCAGGGGCTGCCGTCGACGTTCACAAGTTGGAATCGGGGGTCGAAAGACGTCCTTCCCAAAAGTTGATCCTCGGTCGCTCGCAGCATGCGCTGTGCCGACTGGTTGCAAGCAAGAATCCGATCGCTTTCGTCATGGACGACGATGCCTTCCGATTGGACGCTAACGAGCGTTCGATAGAATTCTTCGGCGTCCGTCTGGGCCTTTGCGACCCGTTGACGCTCCAATTCTGCGGCGGCGTGGGCGGCGAAGAGCCGAAGCACATCTTCCGGGTGGAAGTCCTCATTGAGAGGTTGATCGTTGAGGACGACGATCAGCCCGAGAAGCTGGCCGGAAGGCGACCGGAGAGGCATGCCCAAATAGGCTTCAATTCCCAGTTTTTGGAGCGTGACGTCGCCCGGGAATTGAGACTGAACTCCAGACCGATGGTAGCAGGTGCCGGTATCGAGGACGTTCTGGCACGGCGACCCGGCCAGATTGTAGCGGAAGTTATCTTTGATCTCGCCGGAAGCGGCAAATGCCGCCGTTTGGATGGCAGGCGGTTCGGAAGGCAGAAGGGAGCCGATAAAGGCGTATTTGGCGTCGAGTGCGTCGCACATGGCCAAGGCGAGTTTGCGCAGGTAGTCCTGGCCGGTGGCCGCGGTGCTGTCGACGACTTTTCTGATCGTCTCGGAGAGTCCACGCAACTCGGTGACGTCCTGAAGAATGCCGAAAGACCCTTTCGTCGCCGGATCGCTGGCATTCACCAAATAGGCGCTGTCGAAGATCCACCTCAATTGGCCGTCCGGCTTCTGAATGCACGCTTCGGCCCGCCACACCGGCAATTCGCCGGAACGAAACTTCCTGATGGCATCGGCAGGTTCAAGGCCAGACATTTCGCCCAGCGGCTGCCACTTGACAAGCTTGATGCGACTCCAGAATTCAGAGTGGGATCCTCGGTATTTCAGGCCAAAGAGCTGTTCGAGGAGATCCAGATTTGCGGTGATGTATTGGTCGCTGGAAAAGTCGTAATGGTAGACGACCATTCCCGCCGCGGTCACCGCTCGCTGATAGGCCACGTGGGTTTCAAGCAGTTCGGCCTCGGCGTTGATCCGATTGGTGATATCGTAGGCGGCCCCCTGAATGGAGGACAACTCTCCCTTGGAATCGCGTTGGGTGGATCCAGTGACCTGAAGCCAGACGATCTTGCCAAGGCGGTCGACCACCCGACACTCAACTCGGTAGTCGTCCTGATCGGCCATCGCGTCTTCGATCACCTTGCGAACTCTGTCGCGGTCGAGATCGTGAACGATGGAGAGGAAGGCTTCCAAACTAGGAGGCAGCTCCTCCCTGGTATAGCCTACGATTCGATAGAGCTGGTCCGTCCAGTAGGCCCTGTTGTTCCGAGCATCGAAGTGCCATAGACCGATTCCGCCCGATGCCACGGCATCGAACCACTGGGAATTTCCGTCCGGCAACTTGGCGAAGCCCGAACTGTCCTGACTGAGATCGGCTTGTTTCCCTTTATTTGTCAAGTGCAGTCAACCTATCCAATATGGAAGCCCAATTGGAATCATACGCCCAGAGACGGGAACTTGCCATGCCTGCTATTGCGAATCGTTGATCCTTTGTTGGATTTCGTCTTGGACATGAGTTGGGATGGGCGGCGGCACGGCGGCAATCGTTTTCGGATAGTGTCCAAGGTCCAGTTCTTCGAGGGCGGTATCGATGGACTGTAGTTGTGCCCTTGCTTCGGCGAGGGCCTCTAGGAATTCATGCGACGACATTTCCGGTGACTTGCCGATCAATCGATAACCGAGCATCTTCATGCGAAGGGTATCGAGGGTCGTCATGTACACGGCGGTTTGGGCCTCTGTTCGATGAACCCCTGCCATGACTCCGGCAAACTGCTGCCGATACTCGGCGATATTCTTGTCGGCCAGGCGATACAGCTCTTTCGACTGAGGATCCTGACTGGTGGAGGTCCAGACGGGAGGACCGCCGTACAAGTCCTTCTCCGTGTGGGCGACTTCGTGCGAGATGATGTCGGCCCTTCGCAGGGCGCGGTACAGGGTTCGCCCAACTCGGCGGATGGTCGCGGGCATTTCGCTCAGATTGGAAATCTGATCCTTGTTGAGTTTGCGCAGAACCTCCTCAAATCGTTGGAGTCGATCTTGGCATCCGTTCCACATTGCGGCGTACTGCTTGGCATAGAAGCGTTTTGCGATACTGTTCGAATAGGAATTGGCAACCCAGAAGACGACGAGAAAGGAAGCGATCAGCGCCTTCGTGGAATAGGCCTGCAACCAGAGTGGGAGCGTCCACAAGAATGCTTGGGCGACGCCGAGGGCCAGCACCTTCCAAGGCTGCAAAAGCTCTTTCCGAAAGAGCTTGAGATCCTGGCGCGTGATGTCGTCCATGTCAATCCGTTACGGCGCCGGAGGCCGTCGCGTGGCATCGGGAAGGAGCTGCTCCACGCAGTGGGCGAATTGGAGGAGCTTCTCATCTTGAAGGGGGGCCGCCAAGAGCTGAAGTCCGACCGGCAGTCCATCGGCAAAGCCGCAGTTCAGAGAGATGGCCGGCATGCCATTCATGTTTGCAGGAATGGTGCAATAGTCGAGCATTTTGAGCGCCATCGGGTCATTGGCGAGGGCTCCAAGTTCGAATGCAGTGATGGGGCTCGTCGGCGAGATGATGAAATCAAAGTCTTGGAAGACCTTCTGAAACTCATGGGTCATTAGGGCGCGGACTTGCTGGGCTCTCAGGTAGAAGGCATCGTAGTAGCCCGCACTAAGCGCATAGGTTCCAATCATGATTCGGGCTTTGACTTCGTGTCCAAAACCTTCGGCGCGCGTCTTCTCAACTTGCCCGATGTGTCCCTTGCCTTCGGCTCGCGGACCAAACCGAATCCCATCGAACCTCGCGAGGGTGCTGCTCGCCTCCGCAGGGGCGATGATGTAATAGGTGGTGACGCCAAAGGCGATGGATGGAATCGAGACCTGGGTGACTTCGACGCCCGCGGATTCGATCGCGGTAATGGACTTTTCGATTTCCGCGCGCACACCGGGATCCACGGCTTCCCCGAACATCTCCTTTGGAAAGGCGGCCCGGAGCCCTTTGAGCGAGCCCTTCTTCAGGTCCTTGAATTCCACCTCCGGCATGTCGAGGGAGGTGCTATCCATGGGGTCCCAACCGGTGATCGCTTCCGATAGCAGAGCGGCATCTTCAACGGTGCGGGCAAGAGGGCCAATTTGGTCCAGGCTGGAGCCGAAAGCGACCAATCCGTATCGGGAACATCGGCCATATGTGGGTTTGAACCCAACGATGCCGCAAAGAGAGGCGGGTTGCCGAATCGATCCCCCGGTATCCGAACCCAGGGCGAGGGGTGCGAAACCGGCGGCGACTGCGGAAGCCGATCCCCCTGAACTACCTCCGGGAGATCGCTTCAGATCCCAGGGGTTTCTGGTGACTTGGAAAGCGGAGTTCTCAGTGGAAGTGCCCATGGCGAACTCATCCAAGTTGGTTTTGCCGAGGATGACCATTCCATGGTCCCGCATCTTCCGAATAACGGTCGCATCGTAGGGTGGGAGATAGCCCTTCAGGATCTTCGATGCGCAAGTCGTCTCGATGCCCTCCGTTGAGATGTTGTCTTTGATCGCGACCGGAACGCCGGTCAACGGCTTCGCTTCGCCGCGGTCCAACATCGCTTGGGCATGATCGGCATCGGCCAGGGCGCGCTCGGCATCTATCGTCAAGAAGCAGCCGACTTTTTCATCATCGGAGGCGATTCGATCCAGAAAGGCTTGCGTGACCTCCCGACAGGAAAGCTCCCGCGAGGCCATCTTTCGAGCTAGCTCGGCAGCGGTCAAATTCGTAATCAAATGAGCTAATCCTCGATGATCTGAGGCACGACGAACAGGCCCGCCTTCGTGAGCGCCGAGTTCCGAAGAGCATCGTCGCGATGTAGGACAGGTCCTACGGCGTCATTCGCCCAGACATTTTGAAGGGAGACAGCGTGGGAAGTTGGAACGATATTTCCGACATCGATGCCTTGAATATCGGAAAAGTGTCCCAAGAGGGCGTTCAACTCGCCCTGGAGGGAGAGGATTTCCGATTCATCAAGCTCGAGCCGCGCTAACTTTGCCACGTGCCGAACCTCTTCGAGGGTTATCGACATGATGGGCGATTTTAGCACAGGGGCATAATGGAATCGAGAATGCCTAGGCCTGCTTTCACCGTCGTCTCCGGAGTAGTGGTCGCATTGGCGTTTGTGGGACTTGGCTCTAGGCTCCTCAACCGTTTCATTCCAAAGCAAACCGAAAATCGTCTCTTCGGCGAGAGGCTGGAATTCCTCAGCCGAGCTTCTATCCAGAAAATTGATTGGAAGACGCCAACGGTCGAGACCTTTGCCGAGGCCAGGCGAGTCGACCGTCCTGTCCTCCTCTTTCTTGGAAGGAGTTCCAACCCGTACGCCCGAGAACTCGATAACGGAGTCTTTCAGATGGGACGCGTCCAAGCCTATCTTGCCCGCAATTTCCTTTGTATTCGCATAGACCTGGACGCCTATCCCGAGTATCGAAGCGCTTTGCTACCCGTGAGCCGCGCGATTCTGGGGGTTATGCATGGGTGCCAGCTTTGGGTCTTGGATCCCAACGGCGAAGTCCTGCAGATGCTGCCGAGAAACGTGGCCCTCTTTGCGAGAGATGAGAACACGATGATCTCGGCGCTGGTGGAGGCCCGCAACCGGTTCGAGCGTACAAGTTCTCCCGGGCAGCTTGACTTTCGGGCGGCCCAAAAAGCAGATGAGCGAGCCTTGCTCGAACCCCAGAGGAACCCGCTTCCAGGTTTCAGCGAATTCGATGCTCGGATTGCGTCGCTGGTCGATCGAAAGGAAGGGGGATTTGGACCGGACGGGCCAAGGATCCTAACCCCGGAGAGTTGGCGCTACCTTCTTGCCACCGGCCAAATGGAAGGGTTCTCCAAGAGCCTGGATCCCGTTCTATCCAGCCCCGTCGTAGACTTGATCGATGGCGGTTTCTTCCACGGCAGCCGTGATGACCATTGGCTGGAGGTGGAGTACGACAAGTCCGCCGTCACCAACGCCGCGATGCTCCGCGTGCTTGCGATCGCATCCGTCACCAGAAAGGGGCCATTTGATCGTTATCTCGCGTTGCGCACTTTCGATGCCCTTCGCCACGACTTCCTTTCCTCGATGGGGATCAGTTGCTCGCGTTCTTCGGATGCGGGAGTCGACGGCCGCAGCGAGCGAAGCAGTTTTGGAGTCCGGACATTGCGCGAAGCGCTACCGGAGGACGTCGACCGGACTTGGGCGCAAGCATTTCTCGGCCTCGTTGTGGAATCCAATCCTCGCATGACTCCCCGGCTGGCCGACCGCGCCGTTGTTGCCAGCCCCCGATTGTCCAGGGTCCTCAAGCTCTTGGAGCTTTCGGCAGGTCCGCGTCCACCCCGATCGGGTGAGGGCTACGCCGATACCACGGGATATGTGATTGCGAGAATGATCGAGGCGGCCAGGATTCTGGATGATCACGACCGGCTCCAGTCGGCCTTGAATGCATTCGATTGGATGACGCCATTTCGCGATGGGTCGGGAGTCGTTCACTCCTTCGCCTCGGGTGGGGGCGAGGGCCGCCTCAACGACTATCTGGCCTACAGCGATGCCTGCCTGCAGCACTATCTTGCGACGGGGCGCTATTCATCGCTCAGGGACGGGTTTTCAGTTCTTTGCGAGGCGCTATCCAAGTTCCAAATTGGGAGCACGGGCGGGTTGAAGATGATCGATTCCGTAGCGAGTCCAACACCCAAGTTCATCGAGCTGCCTGAGATCAGCGATGGTAACTGTGAATCGTCGATGGCGATGGCGTTGAGACTGGCAAACGACTACTCGCGCATGTTGGCGGATCAACCTGCACAGGTCGCTGAATTGCGTCGTTTTGTCAGTTCGGCGGCGCAGAATTACGCATCGGTGGCCGGCGCACAAGGCGTAAGCGGGGCGGGGTTCTTCCTGGCGGCCGCGGCGGTCTTCGATGACGCATTCATCGTGGCGGTTGGTCCACAGGCCCAAGAACTCTCTGATCGAGCCGCGCGGCAGTTTCCCAACCGAATCTGCGTTCCCGCTTTTGGCGAGGTTCGTCAGGACCTGCAGGGCCTGGCGGCCGGGGTCTACGTGATTCGGGGAGAATCGGTGGTGCGGTCGAAGACCCCGGAAGATGCGGGGAAAGCGCTAAGCGCAACGCTCGCTCCGGGCGGTTAGCAATCTTGAAGCTGATTGCGGCATAATTTGCCCCGGAGAGGTCGCATAGTGGTCTAGTGCGCCGCACTCGAAATGCGGTAAGGGGCAACTCTTCGAGGGTTCGAATCCCTCCCTCTCCGCCAGGTTCTTGATTTGGGTCTGAAACCAGGTTCAAATCCAATTTACCACGGTCTCCCAGACTCAAACGTACGCAAGATGTACGCAAGATTCCGAAGCATTGAGTGCGGCTGCTAGACCACTCTGCGACCTCTCTGGAGACGTGCAAATGATGCTCTTCAGGATTCATGCTCTGAGGGTATGGAGTCAAACCGCATCGAAATCTCAGTCCGAGGTATGCCGCCGAAACCTTGGGCGACGGGAGAACTGACCTGGCGTCGGTTGGTAGCGGACTCTTGCGCTGCCGTGACTTCCATAGACCATGACGCCCTGGCGCGGGTTGGCTCCTTTGAGGTCACGCTCGTCTTTTTTCTGACTCCTGCCCGTTGCAGAGACACCGACCTTGACAACTTGGCGAAGCCAGTCCTGGACACCATCTTCCTCATCGACCGTCCTCAAACCCAAGACCAGACACTGACCGGGGCGTTGGTCAGGCGCAACGATGGCGCGATTCGAAAACTGACTCTGGAGAAGCGCCCAGGTCACGAGCCCGCAGAACTCGGTGTTGACATCCTTGTCGAGTGGTCGTCAGACCTCGATTGACGCGGGATACCGGGGTGGGTCAAAAAAACTGGTTCCATGCCCGGATTTTGGGAACCCCAAATCCGAGAGGCTCACGGGTAAACCAGCAAGGTGCATAGTGGATAATGCGACCATGCAAGGCTTGCAGGCGAGATTCCTGAGGTTCGTCTACTCGACAGAGGGAAGACAAGCCGACCTGATGCTGATTGAGCCAAACGGTGACGAGCACCTCCTGCGCTGTCTGTGCCGTCCTTCGGGTGCGACCGATATTGGTGAGGTTGGCGATGGCTCAATCGTTGGCTATCTGAATCACCGATATGGTGCTCCGACTGTCTGTTCGCTGTGCCGCCAAGTCACGCTCAGCGGTGCCTGACGCAGCCTCGATGCCTACGGGGTCGGTAAGACTTCTCCGAGCTTTTCGAAGTAGGTTTTGAGCTTCGCAGCCATCATCGCGCGACGCACCGAGAGGAATTCTTCGTAGCTAGGCACCTCTCCGTCAAGCATTGAATCGGGGACGCAATGAGCCAGAAGGTTCGCTCTTAGCATTTGTTCATCGGTGATGCCACCATACTTGAGCGCCCCACCGGTCACCTGTTCCTGCAGCTCGCCGAAATAGACCTCGGGAGCTTTGTTGCCGATGGCGATGTTGATTTCGCTCTGAGCCAGCACGAAGTTGGCAAGCTGGTTGTACTGCCCACGTTGGAGCCCCTGCTTTTTCAGCAAGTCCTTCGGATAAACGTGATGGGCGTCCGAGCGATTCAGCAGGAGGGCATCGACCGGAATGTGGCTGCTGAGGAAGCCCTTGTCCTGCATGACCACCTGAGCCGCTTGATAAGCATGGAAGAGCGGGCTGGTCGCCGAGGAGGTCTCCAGTTCTTGGGGCAGCAGGTTCTGCCAATAGGAGTCCGACATTTCCGCCTCGATGGTCGAGTTGATGTAGTCAAGCAGACCCACAGCTTCGATGCGACGGATGTCGAAGTCGAACTGGGTTTCTGGGTTGCCCGAATATCGCCCTCGGAGAATCGAGAACACAGACCAGCGCCTCACGGCAGCCTCGATTTGACTGGGTGGCAGGCTCTGTGCTCGACCGAGTAGGTAGACGATGTAAGCGAAGTTGAGGGCGTTTTGACCGCCGATGAGACGATTGGTGATGAACCCCGCCGAGCGCATTATCATCGTGAAGCGCTCGAAATGGGTCTGGCTTACAAAGGCGTGGACGCCCTTCTTGAGTTGGGCGAATGACGCTTCGGCTATCTCTTCCTCGTATTGCCGAGTCTCAAAGTTTCGACCTGAAAGCAACGCCACCAGGTCTTGAAGCTTGCCTCGTCGGAACTCGGAGGTGAACGCCACCCGCAGCATGTCGGTGTACGACGGGTCATAGATGTCGTCGTTGGCGTCCTTGAGCCATTTGATTTTGCCGAGGTGCTCAGACTCGACGAACGCCTTGTCGAACTTGCTGATTCGGTCGAAGAACTCGGGCGAGATGGCGAGATGGCAGAAGTAGTCGATAGCCTTGCGAAGCAGGTTGCCGCCATAGGTTTCGTTGGCAGCGATTTTCGACATGGCGAAGTCGGCTTGGCTGAGGGTGACGCCTGCTGAGTTCACTCGGATGAAGATTTCGGTGACGGTCTCGATGTCGAGGTCTTCAGCGAGTTCGATGACGCCAACGTGGTTGTTCGTTATCTTCTTCAGCTTCTCCAACACCAGCGCGATTTCATCAACATCGGTGTGCGGATTGCGTTCTTGGTATTGACGTGAAAGCTTGGTGAGGCTAGCGTCGGGAGCAAAGACAATGGCAACGTCCTCAATCCAAGCGCTGTCTTTGCGAATGGCAGGATTGGCGACCTCGAACTTCTCTTCTTGGGGATTGAAGGCGATGCGGATTCTGGTGGTCTCGTAGTCCTTGGTGATGACCTCTTGACCGAGGAGCGCAGCCATGAGCGCCGTTACCCGTTGCTGCCCGTCGATGAGGATGCGCTTGCCGCTGCTGCTCGTGCCGTCCTTGAGCTTGATGTTCGGGTTCCGCCATGCGATGAGGTAGCCGACCGGATAGCCCAGGTACAGCGAGTCGAGCAGATTTCGAACCTTACTGGCATCCCAGACGAACGGGCGCTGAATCTCGGGGATGGCGAAAACCCAGAAGTCGCCAATCCGTGCGAGGCATTTGCGTGAGGGGCTCTCCCTGATGCGTTCAGATTTGAAAGGTGTCCGTGATACTGCCGTCATCCTCATCACTTACGCAGGGGCACTTCGCCGCTCCGAGGTAGCTGGGCTTGACCTAGATGACCTGACGTTCACCCCAGAAGGCGTCGTCCTCATGTTGAGCCGGAGCAAGACTGACCAAGAGGGCTCAGGAGTCAAGGTTGCTATCAAAGCCGGAAACAGAGCGGACACCTGTCCAGTCAGGGCATTGAGGAATTGGATTTCGGCGGCTGAACTCTCTAATGGAGCGCTCTTTCGCCCGATAACGAGAGGCGGACGAATTGGGATGACACGGCTGTCCGACCAGACCGTCTGCGCCATTTTCAAGGAGTTTGCGATTCTCTTGGGACTCGACCCCAAAGACTATGGCGGGCATTCGGGACGAGCAGGAGTTATCACCGATGGTTTCGCTGCGTCGGTCGCTCAGGCAGTCATTGCCAAGCACTCTCGACACAGGTCGAACGCCATTTCAGACTATCTTCGGGAGGCAACATTGTTCGACCAAAACCTCAGCGGCTTGGTTGGCTTGTGAGGCAAAGTCGCTCGGCTGATACTTTGAGACAAGCTCATCGGTTTCGGGGACTTTTCCGATGGTTTCTACCCGAAGCTGCGTACCAGTGGAAGGAGGAAGGGAGGGAGGAGGAGATAAGGATA
>JADZBW010000385.1 GCA_020851885.1 Fimbriimonadaceae bacterium
ATGGCGAGGCTGATCCTCAAGGGCGATCGCGTGCTGGAGTACCTCGAGCGCATCACGGCGAACGATGTAAGCAAATTGGTCGACAACACGGGCCAGTATTCGCTGCTACCCAACGAGCGGGGAGGGTGCGTCGACGACATCATCGTCTATCGCCTTGAAGAGAATAAGTTCGCGATGGTCGTCAATGCTGCGAACCACGAGAAGGACCTCGCATGGATGCAGATGCAAAACACCTTCGGAGTGGAGATCAAGGACGAGTCGTTGGAGACTTCGATGATTGCCGTTCAAGGGCCACGGGCAGTTCCCCTGCTTGCCGAGCATTCCGATTCCTTCGAGGCGATCATGAATGCTCCTGCCTTTGGAGTTGTGCAGGCGCAAATTGCCGGGATCGATTGTATGTGTTGCCGGTCGGGATACACGGGCGAGGACGGTTATGAGATCATCTGCCTCAATGAGGACGCCGCCAAGGTTTGGCACGAGTTGCTCGCTCTCGGCATTGTGCCTTGCGGACTGGCATCCCGAGACACGCTGCGGGTCGAGGCAGGCCTGCCTCTTTATGGCCACGAGCTTGGCGACGATCTCAGCCCCCTCGCGGCCGGCCTGGGATGGGTGGTATCCAAAACAAAGAGCTTCATCAGTTCCGAATCCTACAATCGCGACCGGACGGAGGGTACGTCGAGGAAGCTGCAGGGCATTCGGCTTCACTCGAAGCGGTTGATCACGCCGGGTATGAAGGTCTACGTCGGCGGCCAAGAAGTCGGGGAAGTGACCAGCGGCGTCTTTTCCGTGATCTTGGATTGCGGTATCGCTTTTGCATTCGTCGATTCGGCCATTCCGCTTGAGACGCCTTGCGAAATCGATGTCCGGGGCAAGATGGAGCCTGGAACGTTGGTTAACAAGCGCTTTTTCAAACGCGCGAAGTAGCCTGTCATTGGTTCTCCTGACGCAGAATTACGCCTATCCGCGCGGCCCTGGGTATTGCTAGTCTGTGGTCAAATGGCACAAGTGCTGGTTGTCTATGGCACCACAGAGGGCCACACCAGGCTCATTGCGGAAACAATTGTCTATTGGCTTCAAGAAGACGGACACCAGGCTTCGGCGATCGACGCATCGGCGATCGACAGTGAGACGATCTTGAACAGCGTGGATCGGGTCATCGTCGCCGGTTCGATTCACCAGGGAAAACATCAGCCTGCGCTCGCCCATATCGTCGTCAAAGAGCGAAAACGATTGAGCTCCTTACCGACGGCGTTCCTATCCGTGAGTCTCACCGCTCAACTCGACGATGCTCAGCACCAAGGTGAAGTTCGCATGTGCGTCGATCGCTTCTTTGAAGAGACGGGATGGTCGACTCCTCAGGTGCTCTGTGTTGCCGGCGCCCTGAAGTACAGTCAATATGACTGGATGAAGCGAGCGCTCATGAAGGCCATTTCGGCTCAATTTGGCGGAGACACCGATACTTCCCAGGATTATATCTATACGGATTGGGATGCGTTGAGACAGTTCGTTTCCGACTTTATGGCCGGCGAATCATCACGCAATAGTGCTTGATTTCTCCAAAATACGCCTATTGGCACGGTGTCGCCTATTAACTTCTTCTTTGAAGCTCATGCTTCGAGGAACCTCGTGCGACTGCTTGCGATTGGCTTAACGCTTCTGATCTCGGCCACCGGCTTTGCGCAATTCACTGCCTACACCTTCCCGCGCGTCACCGGCAATCAGTGGTTTGGCGGGGCGCTTGGGATGGACTTCGATGTCAATCAAGACATTTTGATCACCGCGCTGGGAATCTTCGATTCCGGCCAGAACGGGATCCAGAACAACATCGACTGCTATATCTATGATCGCGACAGCCGTCAGGTTGTTGCCTCCAGGTTCTTTTCGCCGACGAACATGGGTCTTGGCGACGGGACTTCCAACTTCTTGGACCTTGTAGCGCCGATTCGGTTGAGGGCAGGGTTCCATGGTTCCATCGTCGCCCAGGGTTTCGGAATCTTGGAGCGCAATGGAAACTCCTTCTCCGCCGGGAACACCTTCGCAAGCAATTTGAACTCGGGTGGCGGGCTCATCACCTTCACCGGTAGGAGTCGCAACGGAGACTTCGGGGCGTTTCCCACCAATATCGATATGAACGTCGCTCAATATGGTGCGGGGAACTTCAAGTACCGAGCCTTCACGCCCGTTCCCGAGCCTGCGACGCTACTGCTGGCGGGCCTTGGCGTTACGATCGCCGTTCGCCGAAAAGCCAAGAAGTAGGCATCATCACCGGCCAGATTGGCGCTTTCGGCAAAATTACTTGGGCTTTCCCTTAAGTTCGGACCTTCGCGACCGATAAGACTGATGGGCCTCATTAGGCCTGCGAGCCCAAGGATCGGGTTCGGTGATGCGAACGGATGCGCGGCGGAGGAACCGACCGTGCGTATTCTAGATCAAGTATTTGCACCGCAATTGAATAACCTGGAGAACGCGCTCGATCGTGCATCGCAGCGTCACAGCCTGCTCACGAATAACCTGGCAAACGTGAATACGCCCGGTTACAAGCGTCGAGACATGGACTTCAGTATCGTGCTCGATGCCGAGAATAACCAGGCCGCGGCACGGATGCAGGAGATGCGGGATCACCGCAAGCAACTGCTTTCGGATCAAACCTCCATACGGACTGATAAGAGCAACGTCGACCTAGAAAAAGAGGTGATGTCCGTTGCCGAGACCGAGCTCCGATACCAGACCCTGGCCGACATGACCAGCCGCTACTTCGCGGGACTGAAAAACGTCATTCGCGAGGGCCGATAGTCGATTTCCTAGACTGAGAAAGCCATGAACCTCAATACCGCCATGCGCATTAGCTCCTCCGGTCTCGCTGCCGAGCGATACCGAATGGACACGATCTCCCAGAACATCGCAAACGCAAACACCATCAAGACGAAGGATCAGGACGCCTACCATCGCCAGGATGTCGTCCTCGCCGGGAGCCCGGACGGAGTTCGGATCGTCGGCGTTGTTTCCGACCCCAATTCCTATTTGGAGAAGATCGAACCCAACAACCCCAATGCGGACGAGAACGGCGTTGTTCGCTACTCTGACGTCGATCCGCTCGTCGAGATGGTGAACATGATGTCGGCAAGCCGGGCCTATGAAGCCAACATTCAGGCTTTCAATTCGGCGAAGAGCATGATTCGAAGCGCCTTGCAGATTGGCAAGGTCTAGGGACTGTAAATAGCAAACCGTAAACCACAACCCAGTTTAGAGAGATTTTGAAATGAACATCGGCAACCTGAACGCAATGAAGAACCCGGCCTTGGAGCAGTTCCAAGATCAGGCGACTCGCGGCATGGGAGTCGGTGCGAAGGACGACGATTTCGCACAGACGTTGATGGACGTCCTGAAGGAAGTGAACGACAGCCAGCTCAATGCTAAGCAGGTCGGGAACGACTTCATGACGGGTCAACAAGGGGTCGATTATCACGACTTGATGATCGCCATGGAACGAGCGAGCGTCGCCATGAACCTAACCATACAGGTTAGAAACAAGCTGCTTGAAGCGTACCAGGCGATCACGAGGATGCAGGTCTAGACGCTACCGTTGATGGTGGCCTTTGCATCGAAGTCCGTTGATCGGATTCTCGAACGCGGGTCACCAGCAACAAGCTTCTAGCGATCGATATTCGCCCCCCGAGACACGGACTGAAAAACCGCCATGGGTGGCTTAATACTTAAACTGAAAACATGGTGGGAAACCGCCGACAAGAACCAACGCCTGGTCACGATTGGCGGCGGAGCCTTCTTGGTTCTGCTTCTGGCCGGCGTCTTCGTTTTTGCCTCCAAGCCCAAGATGGGCGTCCTGTTCTCAGGCCTCTCGATGGCCGACACCGGTTCCGTTGCCCAGGAAATCCAGGCGATGGGAATTCCGGTCGATTACGACAATGCAGGCAACGTCTCGGTTCCCGTCGACAAGATCCGGGAAATCGGACCGATTCTCGCGATGAACGGGAAACTTCCGAAGTCGACCAATCACCTGACCAAGCGGGACCTCAACAACATGCCGGTGATGGCGCCACCAAGGGTGGAAGCCGAACGCTTGCTTGCCATCACGGAAGGGCAGCTGTCCGAATCGATTGAGATGTTCTCAGGGGTTGGGGCTGCGCAAGTGCATATCGCCAAAGGCAACGATTCACCCCTCCTCGACCGCGCAAAGCAAGCGGCAGCCAATGTGACTGTTACTGAAACGGTGACGGGATCGGTCACTGGCGATCAGGGCCGGGCGATGGCGATGCTGGTGGCAGCATCCGTTGAAGGGCTCACCCCGGACAAGGTCACGATCTTCAGCAGCGAGGGCCGAGCAATTTGGGATGGCCAAGAGACCAGTGGCACCAATGGAAAGGCCAATTCCAAGTTGGAGATGGAGAAGCAATACGGACGCCAAGTGCGAGACGATCTTCAAGACCAACTGAACCGAATCGTCGGGGCGGGCAATGCGCTCGCATCGGTCGATGTCACGTTGGACCTGGACAAGATCAGTCAGTCTGAAGATAACACGCTGCCGACTGAAGAACCGATTAGCAAAGAGAGCGTCCAGGAATCCATGGGCATGCCTACCGGAGCCAACGGTGGAGGCGCCGTCGCCGGCATGAACGGCAACATGCCGGGAGGCGCTCCATCGACGGCCCAACCGGGCGGGGGCGGCGATTACACATCGAAGCAAGAGCGAATCGAGCGAGGGTTCAGCCGAGTTCAAAAGAGCATCGAGAAGGCGCCCGGTGAAGTGAAGTCGATGGGAATCACGATCATCGTGAATTCGGACAAAGTCACGGAAGCGGCGGACATCCAGAAGATCGAAGAGTTGGCTCAGGCAAAGCTTGGACCCAAGGCCGCCGATCCGGCCAACTTCACCAGCAAGGTCATTGGCTACAAGTTTGACAACACCGCCCAGGTCGCGGCCGCCAAGGCATCGGATAGCGCCAACAGCTCCGCGAAGATGCAGCAGATTATCAGCATGCTGCCGATCCTCGCGCTCATCATCGTTGCCTTCATGGTTATGAAGTCCCTCGGCAAGATGGGCAAGTCTGCACAGTTGGCCATGCGATCCGGACAGCTTGCCTTTGCCGGGGCTGGCGGCCCCATGCTCTCGATGGGTGGAGGCTCTGCCGCATCGATGGCTGCCCACTCCCTCGCGATCCCCGAGGATGCCGTTCACCGAGCCTTGGAATCCGGCGTAGTCGATGAGGAGTTGGCCGCCGCATTGGCAGAAGCTCAGAAGCACACTGGCGAGACGGTCGATATCCCGTCGATTGGAAGCAAGATCAATGTCCCCCTCGAACAAATCAAAAAGATGAGCACAGAAAAACCGGAAGTCGTCGCAATGTTGATCAAGAGTTGGCTGCTTGAAGAGGGGATTCGACGATGAGAAAGCGTCAAGAAGAACTGAGCATGCGCCAGAAGGCGGCGGTGATGCTGATGGTTCTCGGACCTCAAGCTTCGGGCCACGTGGTTCGCCACTTGGATGAGGATCAGATCGAAGTCCTTTCCCTCGAGCTTGCCCGTCTGGACAAGGTTACTCCCGAACAGCGCGAAGCCGTGATTCGCGAATTCTATGAAGTCGCCATCGCGCAGGATTACATCGCGGAGGGCGGCGTCGAACACGCACGGCGCGGTTTAGAGGAAGCGTTTGGCGGGGATCGCGCCGAGGAAGTCATCAAGCGAGTCGTCGCGGCGATGCAGGTTGTGCCCTTCGAGTTCCTTAAGAAGGCCGATCCAGCTCAAGTCTTGAGCTTCATCCAGGATGAGCACCCTCAGACAATTGCCCTGATCCTGGCCTATATGCCGATGAACAACGCGGCCCTGATTCTGTCCAAGCTTTCCAGCGATCTGCGGGCCGATGTGGCCGGTCGGATCGCGATGATGGAGCAGACGCCTCCGGAAGTCATCCGCCGAGTCGAGCAAGTCTTGGAGAAAAAGGTTTCCAGTCTCATCAGCCAGGAGATGACCCAGGCTGGTGGCCCGAAGGCGCTCGTCGACCTATTGAACCGCGTCGATCGCTCAACTGAGCGATTGATCATGGACTCGCTGACTGAGAACAATCCGGAGCTTGCGGACACGGTTAAGAACATGATGTTCGTGTTCGAAGATATCGTCCACCTCGACGACCGGGCCATCCAAGCGATCATGAAGGAAGTCGACATGAAGGAGTTGGCGACGGCCCTCAAGGGTACGCCGCCCGACGTGCAGGAGAAGATCTACAAAAACATGTCGGAGCGTGCGGTTGCGATGCTGAAAGAGGACATGGAGTTCATGGGACCGGTGCGACTCAGGGTCGTGGAAGAGTCGCAGCAGAAGATCGTGGCGATTATCCGCAAGTTGGAAGAAACTGGCGAAGTCGTCATTGGCAGAACTGGCGAGGAGGACGTTCTTGTCTAACGCGCCGGTCTTTCGGGGCGACGTGGCTGTCCAATCGTTCGCGACCATGCTTCCGACGGTGGTACCGACCGCGCTCCAGTTGGCCGTCCGCAGGGAAGGCCGAGGTGGTCGAACCGCGAACGAAATCGAGCAGCTCAAGCAAGCGTCGATGAATGACGGTTATGACGAAGGCTATTCGCGGGGACTTGAATTGGGACTCACTGAGGGCCACGAAAAGGCCTATTCCGAAGCCTATGCAAAAGCTCTCGCCGAAGCAAATGCCAGGAACGAAGCGATACTCGAGGAGTTTTCGCGCGATCTGGACAAAACGGTGACGGCCATTTTGAACGCTCTGGAGGATTGGACCGAACAAACCGAGCACAAGATCACCGCCATCGTCACGGAGATCGCCCGACGGGTTATCTCGAAGGAATTGGAAACATCCCGTTCGGCGGTGTTTGAGATCGTCCGCGAGGCGATTGCGGAGGTCACCCACTCCGATTCGGCCCGTATCCGGATCAACCCTTGGGATGCGCAGAGCATGCAAGATCAGAAGGCCAGCATCATTGCGGCGGCAAAGTCGGTGCGCATCATCGAATTCGTTGAGGATCCGGAGATTCTGGGCGGCTGCATCATCGAGACCGATGGCGGCATCGTCGATGCAACGATCGAAGGCAAGCTGAACCAGCTTGACAATGAGTTGGGTGAAGCGGCGTGATCATCCAGCCGAAATTCAAGAATTTGACGGCGGCGGTGGAACGCACGAATTGGATCAAAGTGACTGGCCGCGTCGCGGATGTCGTCGGACTTGTCATCGAATCGATGGGACCCAACGCTCGGGTTGGCGACCTATGCCTGGTCCATACCGAGCAGGACGGCGCAGTCAAGGCTGAGGTGGTTGGATTCAGGGGTGACCGAGTTCTCCTGATGCCATTGGGCGAGTTGTCCGGGGTCAGGGCTGGGAACATCGTCGAAGCCACCGGCCACTGTCTTCGAGTCCCGGTCGGTCCACAGCTGTTGGGTCGAACGTTGGATGGCCTTGGCGAACCGATGGACGGCAAAGGGCCACTTTCCTGTACGGAGCGCTATCCGGTCATCGCCCAGGCGCCCAATCCGCTCCAGCGCAGCATGATCTCCGAGCCCTTGGCGACGGGAGTGAGGTCGATCGACGGCATGTTGACCTTGGGCAAAGGTCAACGCATGGGCATTTTCGCGGGATCGGGGGTGGGCAAGAGCACCTTGCTGGGGATGATCGCCCGCAACTGCGATGCCGACGTCAATGTTATCGCGCTCGTCGGGGAGCGAGGACGCGAGGTCAATGAGTTCATGCACCATGATCTGGGCGAGATCGGACTTGCCAAGAGCGTGATCGTGTGTGCGACTTCCGAGCAGCCTGCGATGGTGCGAATCAAAGCCGCGTTGACCGCGACCGCGATCGCCGAGTACTACCGGGACCTTGGTCTCAGCGTTTTGCTGATGATGGACTCGGTCACTCGATTCGCGATGGCACAGCGCGAGGTTGGGCTTGCCGTCGGGGAGCCGCCCAGCACAAAAGGCTACACCCCGAGTGTCTTTGCCCTCCTCCCCCGCCTCATGGAGCGCGCCGGCACCAGTTCCAAGGGTTCGATCACCGCTTTGTACACCGTGCTTGTGGAAGGCGACGACACCAATGAGCCGATCGCCGACGCATCGAGGTCGATTCTCGACGGGCATATCGTGCTCAACCGGCGATTGACCAGCCGAGGGCATTACCCGCCGGTCGATATTCTGCAGAGCTTGAGCCGAACCATGCCCTTCGTCGTTGGCGAGGACCAGATCGCTCAGGCGAGGGATATCCGCGAGCTGCTTGCCGCCTATGGGGACATCGAGGATTTGGTGAGCATCGGCGCCTATAAGGAAGGAACCAAACCGATGGCTGATCGCGCGATCAAGATGTGGGGTCCGATCAACGAATTTCTAAGGCAGGAGAAGGCCGATGGCACGCCGATGACCGAAACCCTGCGTCGCATGGAGGATATGTTCAGTGAGGAAGTTTAGTTTTCGTCTTCAAAAGGTTCTCGACTTCCGGGAGGCGATGGAATCGCTGGCAAAGGATGCCTACCTGGACGCACGGGCTAGCCGAATCGAGGCCGAGGCGGTGGTCCTGCACATCGAAGAGCGACGTGCCGAGCTGTTGGCCGAACCCTGCCACACGATCGAGGTTCATCAAGCCATCGACGCGATGATGATCCGCCTCGATGACGAAGTTCGCGCCCAGAAGACCGTCATCAGCGTTCTGGCCGATGAGGAAGAGCACGCCCTTGGCGAGTGGAATCGAGCCAAGCAGGAGTACAAGGCGCTGCTCAAGCTCCATGACAAGGCGCTTGAGGCACATCAGAAGGAAGAGGAGTTGGAAGAGCAGAAGAACCTCGACGAGTGGGCGACCACGAAGAGGGTGGCATGACACCCCTCAAGCCGATGGGACCCCAGGCGATGCTCGATCGGATTCGGCAGCTTCAGGGCCAGTGCGTTTCGGACACCTCGACGGAGTCCGCGAGATTTCAGGTCGCCGTCAAGAGCGGGCTTGAAGGGGCGATTTCGACGGAAGGTTCCCTGAAGCCTTGGTCGCCTTTCGGACCCGGGACGAGCGTTGAATCGAGCTTGACCCCGGCTCAACTTCGGCCCGCATTGGAAAGAGCGGCGAAGGACCACGCGCTCGACCCGGACCTTCTCGACGCTCTGGTGCAGACCGAAAGCGCCTACAATCCGCTGGCGAGATCCGACAAGAATGCGGCTGGACTCACCCAACTCATGCCGGACACGGCACGAGAATTAGGGGTGACCGATCCGTTCGATCCGGTCCAGAGCCTCAAGGGTGGGGCTAGGTACCTGTCCTCGATGATCAAGCGATTCGATGGAGATTTGGAGAAGGCGGTTGCCGCCTACAATGCGGGGCCCGGCGCGGTGCAGAAATTCGGAGGAATCCCTCCCTACAAGGAGACTCGCGACTACGTCGAGCGTGTGATGAGCCTTTATCGAGCTAAGAGGCCGCAATGAAGAAGATCCTCCTGATCCTCATCCCAGTGATTATTCTCGGCGTTGGAGTCGGGTTGGCGATGACCGGCATCATCAATGTCCCCGGACTTTCGCCGAAGGCAAAGGCAAAGGCCAAGTCCGCCCAGCTCTACACCGAAGGCAAGGATCCCAAATTGGCAACGGCTACGCCCAAAAAGACCGAGCCGATCCCTCCCAAGAAGGCGACCCCTCCACCCGCCAAGGTCGAGGTCGCTGCCATTGAGACCAAACCTGAAGTCGGTCAGAAGAAGCTGGCCAAGCTTTGGAATGAGATGGAATCCACGGCGTTGCAAGCCCTGACCAAGGATTGGAAGGATCCTGAACTGGCGTCGGTACTTCTCAAGATGGACCCAGCGAAGGTTGCGGAACTGCTCACCAAGGTTGACGCCAAGCGCGCCTCAAGTCTCAGCCGTGAGATGCAGAAGCAGGCATCTCTGGTGCCGCGCGAGACGGGCGTTTAGCCTCGAAAGTTCTCCCGATAACACGAATTCGCGATTATTTGCGGAATTCATGCCTCCTCTGGTGGACAATATGAGTATTGCTAAGGGAGAAGACATGATGGTTCGAAAAGTTATCTGCGCCTTGGACACCCACGATCTAGGGGAGGCACTGCGAGTAACCCAGCGCCTTGCACCCTACGTCGGTGCGTTCAAAATAGGCCACAGTTTGACTTTGAGCCATGGCTTGGACGTGGTGGCCCGACTCCAGGACGTCGGAGCAAACCGAATCTTCCTCGACCTCAAATTCCATGACATCCCCAACTCCGTCGCCCTTGCGGTGGGCGAAGCCGCCCGTCGGGGAGTCTGGATGATGACGCTCCACCTGTCGGGCGGGCCGGCGATGATCGCCGCTTCGGTTGCCGAAGCGCGAGCCTGGAGTGAGGGTACGGGCCCCTTGCTCGTCGGAGTCTCCGTACTCACCTCCCTCGATCAGGCGACTCTGACGAATCACCTCGGAATCAACCGGTCGATCGAAGAGCACATGGTGGCTCTTTCCCGAATGGGGGTCGACAACGATCTGGACGGCGTCGTCTGTTCCGCTCAGGAGATCAAGGCGATTCGGAAAGCTATCGGCAACCGGGTGATCGTCAC
>JADZBW010000386.1 GCA_020851885.1 Fimbriimonadaceae bacterium
ACGGTTGAAAGGCTACTACGTGTGGAGTTTCCTGGACAACTTTGAATGGGCCCACGGTTATTCGAAGCGGTTCGGCATCGTTCATGTCGACTATGCAACGGGCGAGAGAACAGTAAAGGACTCCGGGCGGCTCTATCGCGAAGTCATTCGAGCGAATTCGGTGAGCCCAATGGTAGCAGCTGTTTCAGGAAGTTAAGGCGCGGCTGCAGAGATGACGATCGGGATCGTAGGATGTGGCCTGATCGGAGGCTCGATCGGATTGGCGGCACGCGCAAACGGCCATAGCGTTCTCGGATTTGATTTGGAATCGGTCGTCGGCGCGGTCGCTATCGAGAGGGGATGCGTCGATGAGATGGTATCGTTCGTCGAGGTCGCGCAGGCCGAGATCGTCTTCCTTTGCGTTCCGCCTTCGGCTGTCGTGTCCGTGGCCAGCGAATTACGAAGTCGGAAGGGGCCGGAAACGATCGTCACGGATTGCACAAGTGCGAAAGGTCCCATTGTGCGCTGGCTCTCTTCCGCCAATGACCCGAATTTCATTCCGGGACATCCGATGGCGGGGCACGAAAAATCTGGTCCCAAATTCTCGTCGGGGTGGATGTTCCGTGGGGCGACTTGGATTTTCACTCCTACCCCCCAGACCTCCAAGCAGGCCCTGAAGAAGGTCGAGAGCCTAGTGGCCGAATTCGGAGCGAAGTGCGTTCGGGTGGATGCCGACCGTCATGATTACGAAGTCGCGTTGCTGAGCCACCTCCCTCATGTTATCGCCGCCGCTCTTGTGGGAATGGCCGCCCCCTTGGATTCGACGGATGCTTCCGGAGGGTCGTGGCGAGACCTCACGCGGGTGGCGGGCGTCGACCCGGGCCTCTGGTCCCAGATTCTGTTGGCCAACCGCGAGTCAGTCGTGCAGGTACTAGACGACTTCAAGTCCAGAATCGCCAGCCTCCAAGAGACGTTGACAAACCAGGATATCGAAGCCGTCGAAGCGTTCTTCCAAGAAGCCCAGAAAGCAAAGGCCAAGCAAAAATGAAGCTGACTATCCAGAACATCGATTGCCTTCGTGGCACCATGCGCCCTCCCAGCGACAAGTCCTTGACGCATCGGGCGTACATGCTGGGAGCGGCCGCACAAACTCGATCGAGAATTGAAGCGCCCTTGACCGGCGAGGACTGCGAATCCACTTTGAAATGCCTTGCGCACCTTGGTTTGCAGTACGACCGCGATGTTCATGGCGTAACGCTCCATCCGATCTCCGAGTGGACACCGCCGACCGAGCCACTGGACTGTGGCAACTCAGGCACGACGATGCGGCTTCTGAGTGGGTTGATTGCGAGTCGCGCTCTGGACGTGACGATGGTTGGCGATGCGTCGCTGTCCAAGCGGCCGATGCAGCGCATCGCGGAACCGCTGCGAGCGATGGGCGCACTCGTGGAAGGAGACACGCCGCCTCTTCGAGTGAAAGGCCGTGCGGGGCTTACCGGCATCCGATATCGGTCGCCGGTGGCCAGCGCCCAAGTCAAGAGCTGCATCCTGCTGGCGGGGCTGCGCGCCAGTGGCGAGACATGGGTTCATGAGCCCTCTTTGAGTCGCGACCACACGGAGCGGATGCTTGCGGCATTGGGGGTCCCGCTGCTTCGAGACGAGATGATAGGGGTCGGAGTGCGTGGCGGATCGCGATGGGAAGGCTTCGAATTTCGCGTCCCTGCCGATATCAGCAGCGCCGCGTTCTTTATGGTCGCGGCGGCGATCCTTCCAACCAGCCGACTGGAGATCGACGACCTCAGCATCAATCCGTCGAGAACCGGCATTTTCGACGTCTTTCTCGACGCCGGCATCCCTTGCGTGATCGATGAGGAGCGGGAAGAACTGGGCGAGCCGGTAGCGGACATCGTTGTCGCCGCTCCGTTCGAAAAGAAGCGCGCGTTCAAGATCTCTGGAGATCTGGTACCGCGCCTGATCGACGAGATCCCGGTGCTTGCCGTGCTTGCCACTCAATGCGAGGGCACCACCGTCATTCAAGATGCCAAAGAGTTGAGGGTCAAAGAGAGCGATCGGATCGAACTGGTTGCCTCGGGCCTGCGGGCGATGGGGGCGACCGTGGAGACCTTTGAAGATGGGATGGCGATCACCGGGCCAACGAAGCTCCAAGGTGCGACGATCGATGCCCACCACGATCACCGGATCGCCATGGCATTCGCCATTGCCGGGCTGGTGGCAAACGATGAAACGACGATTGAAGGGGCGGAGGCCATTCTAACGAGTTTTCCAGGATTCGAGAACGAGCTAAAACGCCTTACCGTTTAGGTCAGAATCAACTGATGTCCAAGCTTGTCATTGCGATCGATGGTCCGGCGGGAGCGGGAAAGAGCACGGTGGCGAAGGCTCTCGCCAAGGACCTTGGCTTATGCTATCTGGATACCGGCGCCATGTATCGTGCGCTTGCCCTTGCCGCATCCCGTGCTGGCATGAGTCCAGAAAGTGGGGAAGATGCCGCTCAACTGGCTGAATCGCTTGAGATTTCCTTTGGCGCTGGCGATCCACCAAGCATTTGGATCGGCGATGAGGATGTGACGACTCAAATACGGACTCCGGAGATTGGCGAATTGGCAAGCGCCTTGAGCACGCACCCTGGGGTGCGTCGAGTGATGGTCAAACAGCAGCAGGCGATGGTCGCGGATGGAGGCTACACGCTCGAAGGGCGCGATGTGACGACGGTCGTCGCTCCCCATGCGCAGGTCAAGGTCTATTTAACGGCATCGCTTGAAGAACGCGCCAAGCGACGGCATCTTGAAATGGAGCAGAAAGGCTTGGGAGAGTTGGAATACAGCGAGCTTCGCAAACAGATGCAAACGCGGGATCATCGGGACATTACAAGAGAGGACTCGCCACTTGCGGTCGCGCCGGGAGCCACGATCGTCGAAAGCGGCGGGCTCCCGATCGAGGGCGTTGTGAATCGAATCAAAGCGCTGATTCCTCCCGGCTACTGAAGCAGGCTTTGAACGCGCCGTCGCCGCTGGCTTTCGGGAATCGCCATCGTGACGGCCAAGGGTAGTCCGACCTCCATGCCACGGGTTCTTGTCATCGACTTGTAGTAGTCGAGGTATGGGAATGGCGAGACTCCGCCTCTAAAGAGGGCATAGGCCAACATTGCCCGTTCATAGAGGTCGACGTCTTCCTGCAAAACCTCCAAGTAGAGTTCGGGCACGTAGTCGTGATGGTCTTCCCAGTTTTCACCGTGGAGATATTTGCCGCACCAATGGTGAGGCAGTTTGCGGTGAAACGCAGGAAGGCCCGCATAGAAGATTGCGTCTGGCAAGTTCTTGGCGGTCGCGGTATGGTCCTTGTGCATGCTGCCGGGCCAATGGGTGATGATGAGCTTCGGCTGCGCTTCGCGAATCACATCGCAGATTTGAAACTTGATCTCATCGTCGATCGGAAGTTCGCCATCGCGATAATCCAGAGCCCAATATTCAGCGCCGAGGATTGCCGCGCATTGCGGAGCCTCTTGGCGCTTTTGACGCTCATAGTCGACGGGAGATAGGTTTTTGTGACCCTTCTCTCCTGGCGTTAGATGAAGCAGCCCAATGCGATGTCCAAGCCGTTTCTGTGCGGCAAGGGCGATTCCCCAAGCGATCTCGTCGCCCATGTGCGCTCCAATTGCCAGGATGTCGACGGCCATAGGGGCATTCTACTTGAGGCTCTTCTTCAGTACTGCGAATCGACGAACGATCTTGAAGCCAGCGTCGGCATAGAGCTTGGCCGCGGTGTTGTCGTCGGACCACAAGAACCACGATGCTTGGTGACCGGCTTCTCGTTGAGTAAGAAGGGTTCGATAGAGGAGGGCCTGCCCAATGCTTCGACCCCGGTGTTCGGAAGCAACTCCGATCGGGCCAAACCGCTCGCCGTCAAAATGAGCCAAACCGATCACCTCTCCGTTGCTCGTTACTGCGGCATGGAGTCGCTTCTGAGGACCACCCTTGATCATCTCGTTTACGGCTGAGCGCACATACTGCTCCCAGTCGTCTCCGAAGTGCCGTCGTGTGAACATCAGCATTGCCGAGACATGCCGACGATAATTGGAGGAGAAGGCAACTCCTTCCAAAGCAAGCTTGGCCGTCTTCTCGGCAATCCAAGCTGGCTCCTCGACATCGGACAGGACGCAGGACATGGATATCGGTCGATAAACCTCCTCGTATCGATGACGTTTCAGCCACGCGAGGCCCGTCGAATATCGATCGACATCCACTCCGGGAAGGAGATATCCCGTACCGTAGGGGGCGATCAGAACTTCAGTCGCTGACTTGGACTCAAGGTATGCCTCGGCCCGAACAAGGAGCGCGTCCCCAATGCCTCGCTCTCGATAATCTGCCCGAACGCCGATGAGCGTGATGTATCCGCGATGTAAGTCGTTTGGAGCGTCGATTTGCGGTACTCGGCGACGAACGGCATAGGCAACCCCTACCGGCCGGGTGCCATCCATCGCCAAGAGACAACCGCCCGAATCGAAACTTGGATCCAAGAAGACTTGGCGAATGATTCGCTCATCGGCAAATGCCTCCGATGGAAACACCGAAGCAACTGCTTCGAGCACGGGATTTTGGGAGTCAGCCTCAATGATCTCGATCGACACGGTAATTTCCGAACCTACTTTGGCGACCAGGTTCCATATCCGCCTGGAAAGAGATCCCAAATGTGCCAAATCGCGCAAAAGTCGTCGCCTTCACCCAAGTAGGTAAATCCTCGACGGAAAATCTGTCCTTCCTCCTTGGTGAACGCGGATATTCCAGGCAATGGACTGTCACCATCCATCATGTGCATGTCCACGGCGAAGCCGCTTTTTCCATTGGACGCCACCGGGAAGTTCCAGCCGCGTCGGCCCGCGGTTTCAACGACCTCGTTGATCGGATCTGCGCTGACAAGGACGAATCCTGCTCGAGAAGTAATGTGCCGAATCAGCCCGGTAAAGCCGTCCGCCCACAGAGAGCAGTAGTTGCAGCTCCGACCCATGTTATGGACAACCACAAGCTCATCCTTGCCGCCAAAGAAGCTGGAAAGTGGGCGTTTTCCATTGGGGCTATCAAGTTCATAGTTCTTGACAACCTCGCGGTGGGTGCGCCGCATTTCGGCCAGGAGCTTTTTCTTTTCGAGGATCTCTTTCTCAAGCGCCTCGATGTCGGCGGTTTGCACTTCCATGATGTCAGTTTAGTTCGGATTTGTGCCGGTTGATGTTAACTTGTCCCAATTCCTGACCGCATTGAAGAGCAGTTCGTAATTGCTGGCGGTCTGCATGCGCCATGTCGGATTCATCGAGAACATCAAAACAATGCCTGTCTCGGCTTGGCAGTGAAACAGAGCGGCTTTGCCGGTGAGTCCCTCCGGCTGATCGATAATCCGCTCAATCCTGTCAACGCCTGAGGACGCCGACCCCTGGTGAAGCCTTGGCAAGGGTAAGGAACATGGCCGCCCCATTCGATTCTAGTACGCCCATCTCCTCAATTAGTGGGACCTCGGAACGGACGTCGCGACTTCGCAGTCTGTTGAAGCACATCGAACCATTCCATCGATGGTCCATGGAGATTTCCCTATGAAAGCGCTTTCCCTCTGCTTGGTTGCTCTTGCTTCAGTCAGTTTTGCGATCGGTAACCCTATCGTGGTAACGGTCGATGGCAAGCCTGTAAAATTTGCCGGGACCAGGCCCCAGAACGTTTCAGGTCGAATCATGGTACCGGTCAGGGGTGTATTCGAAGCCATCGGTGCGTACGTCGAGTACAACCCAGTTCTTCATCGAGTCACCGCGCGCCGCGAAAATGAATCCGTCGAACTTCGACTGGGAGACAAGATCTCCAATCGCAATGGCGCCGAATTCGAGTTGGATATCGCCCCAATGACCATTCGTGGCCGAATGATGGTTCCTTTACGCTTTATTGCCGAGTCGCTCGGGGCGGACGTGAACTACGTCAATGAACTCAATGAAGTTCAGATCATCACGAATTCCAATCTGCCGGGAGTGAAGCCACCGCCACCAGGAAGATGAACCAACCAGCCAAATAGCAGATGCCGCCGATCGGGGTGATCGCACCAAACCAACGGATGCCGGTAACACTCCGGATGTAAAGGCTGCCACTGAAGATCACCGTCCCGAGGGTGAAGAGATAGCCAACGCTTTGGAGTCTCTTCATCTCGGGTCGGATGAGGATCAGAGTCCCGACAACGAGCAACGCAGCTGCGTGATAGCTTTGATATTGCACACCCGTCTTGAAGATCTCGAGATCGGACGGACTCAGGCGGTCACGCAGCGCGTGGGCACCAAATGCTCCGAGGGCGACGCCCAAAAAACCGAACACTGCGCCGAGAGAAAGGAAGAGCCGCGCCACCCTTCCATTATGAAGTTGGTCCAATGCAACGAGATGGGCCAGCTTGCGCAGCCGGCCCGTCACATGTGCCTATTGGCGATAAACTATTTTTGGTCGCTCTTCACCGTGAAGGACTCGCCGTCCCTGCTGTACGTGATCGACCAGGATCCAGCACTGTCGCGGATGCCCAGCATCGCCTGTTGTTCCTGTGTCAATTCGCTCCAATAGAGAAAGCCCTGCTTCCTGTTCTTATTGCGCTGGGTCGCGTTCAAGGACTTGGAAATGGCGGCGATGTCGCTGCTATGCATCGACATACCCGGCATTGGCGGCACCGGTGGCACGCCGAAGGTTCTACCCTCCATCTTTGGAATCACGATACGGCCCTTCATGGATTTCATTTGCTCCTGAAGGTCCTTCATCATCTTTTCGCGGTCCTTGGAGTCCATCTTCGGCATAGGCGGCATCTCGAAATACTTGCCTTCGAACTTCGGCATAACGAAGCTCTGACGCATCGCCTTCATCTCATCTTGAAGCTCCTTCATGAGCTTCTGATGCTCTTTGGGATCGAGTTCCAACATCATGCCGTTCGGCAGCTTGAACGTCTTCATCTTTCCCTCGAACGGGGAGCCAGGGCCAAATTGCGTCTCCATTTGCTTCCCGAGGGATTCCCATTTCTTGCCTTCTTGCTCTCCAAAGAACCTCATTCTCTTTTCGAACGGGGAGCCGGGACCGAATTGCTTCTCAAACTGCTTACCGAACTGTTCCCACTTTTTGGAATCGCCGAGTTCCTTGTGGAGTTCTTTCATGAAGGAGGAGCCTGGACCAAACTCCTTCATCATCTGCTTGTGAATCTCTTGCCAGTCTCTATCCGATTTGGGGTCTTGCTTCCCAAAGGCGCGGTAACCATCCTTACCGTCCGAACTCCATGTGAAGATCTTGGGTAGGTTGCCGTCCATCTTCTTCAGCGTCGCCATCTCGGTGATGCCTGGGAGTTCTGTGAACACGCTCGGGGCGATGCCATCCAACCCAGCGCTGGGGAAGCCGAAGGGACGAAAGCCCTTCTGGAACACGTAGATGTTGCCGCGCTTGACGAAGGATCCGCCGATTTCGCGGCCAACCGCCTGAATCGCTTCATCGAGCGGGATATTGGCAAACTCGATATCGATCTTTGCGTCGCTTCGAGTTCCGCTTGTGACGAAAGAAACTCCCTGATTGCCAAGCCAGTCGAGAACCTCGGAAAGTCTCGCCCCAATAAATCGAGCGGTTACAGACTTCTGCTGCTCGTCCGCACATGTCCGAAAGCCGTTCGTCGTCTCAGAATTGAGAACCGGCTTGACCGCCGGATATTCGAAACTGGGGTCTTGCCCGACAACGACACCCGTGCCAACGATGGCGGTAGTCAAACCTAAGATCGTCTTTATGTCCATTTCCAAATTCTCCCGCCGGCGGAAACGCCGACTGCTCCCTCGAGTCCCCAAACCCTGTACGAACGCTCAAATGTTGTACGAATGGGACATTCGGGAAAGTTTCGGCACCGCGCCGTTTCATGTACACTTTATGGAAAAGTGTGCAAATGGGCAGGTCGAAAGACCCGCATTGAGCTCAAGGTTCTGACCGGGTTCAGGAATTCGCCGATGTAAGATCGACGCTCTTATGAGGTTTCTGGGTATTGACAACGCCTTGCTGCTCGCGAATTCTCCGACGCCTCAACATCGCTTCTCGGGCGAAATGCAGGTGTTCAAGCGCCTCCGCGTTTTCCGCGCACGCGAGATCGCGTCCCTGAAAGGCCAACAGTCGATCCACAAGCACATCGATGACGTCCTCGACTCGACAGCCGTTGATTCCGACCTCGTTGGGATGTCCATGCTGGAAGACCACATTGATGAATGGACGCTGCACAAGTGCTTCAGTCCCATCCATGCTTCGGAATTTCTCCATATTTTCACTCATCGATCGCCTCCCGATTCGAGCCCGGCGGGCTCCTTACGGCATATCGCCGCATTCGTGATACTTTCCAAACGGTGTCTGCTCTCCATCTTGTTAGCTCACGGGATTCATGAAACCAGATGAACCGGCACTCGTTCTTCGCCAATCACCCGGCCATTCATCAGAACATCCAATCGAAAATCGCCGGATTGACTTAGGCGAAAAGGCGGCGCTCCAATCATGGCAAAGAGTTTGACGGGGATGGCCGAATGGTCGGTGCTTGGCACGGTGCCGTGCAAATCCGCCCTGAATTGCTGCTTTCCATCAGGATCGAGAAACACTGCTTCCAGATTCCAATCATTGCCCGATTCGTCGGCATCGAACTCGACCTGTACGCAGATGAAGAACGGCGGATGATCGATCGGGAGATTGGGAACCCGGATGTCGTCGAAGATACCGACCATGCTGTGGCGTTGATTATCCAACTTGCAGTCATATTCG
>JADZBW010000387.1 GCA_020851885.1 Fimbriimonadaceae bacterium
CGCGACGGCAATCGCCGAGGCTGCCGAGTCCGCATTGATGTTCAGTGCGTCTCCATCAGAATCGCTGGCGACCGAACAAACCACGGGGATGATGCCGGTCTCCACTGAGGATTTCAGGATCGATGGATCGACCCTGACGATTTCTCCAACCCGACCCAACTCCTGCGAAATAGGCTTGGCGGTCAGGAGGTGGGCATCGCGACCAGAGATTCCGACTGCCTTTCCCCCGACGCGGGCAATCTCGGCAACCAGGGCTTTGTTGGCTCGACCCGAAAGGGCCATCTCGACGACCTCCATGGTTGCGTCGTCTGTCACCCGCAGACCTCCGATCGTGCGCTTCTCGATTCCTAGCTTTTCGAGCCAGCGATCGATCTCTGGCCCGCCGCCATGCACGAGAATCGGCCGAATGCCAACCAATTGAAGCAGCAATACATTGCGAATGACGCCATGCAAAAAGGTGGGATCCCTCATCGCGCTCCCGCCGTACTTGACCACAAACGTTTGGCCACGGAATGCCTGGATGTATGGCAGGGCCTGATTCAGCACCTCGGCTTGAAGCTGCGGGTCGGACATAGGGTCCTTTTACCCGGATTGCGATCTTGGGACTCTACCCATTGGTTTGAGATGGGGTAGGTACAATCCGCCCGACCCGCATGCTTCCTGTCCTATTCAAAATCGGCACCTTCAAAGTCCACAGCTATGGTGTGATGCTGATAGCGGGCTTCCTGATTGGACTGGCAATTGCCCGCAAGCGGGCCGCGAAGTTCGGGATCAACCCGCAGAAGCTCACCGACATGGCTTTCTGGGCCCTCATCGCCGGCGTTTTTGGAGCTCGTATTGCGTTCATCGCTCAGGAATGGGGCTATTACACGCAACACCCCGATGAACTCTTTTCATGGCAGTTTGCTGGCCTTACCAGCTTCGGCGGTGTGATCGGGGGCATGATTCTGATCATCTTTTGGGCGCGTCGATCGGGATGGTCCGTTCGGACGACCCTCGACGTCGTTGCCCCGGCGGGTTTGGTGGTGCATGCGATTGGTCGTGTGGGCTGTCTCCTGAATGGATGCTGCTATGGTGGACAATGCCCGCCGGATCTTCCATGGGGAATCCATGTCGACAAGATTCCCGCATTGATGCATCCAGCTCAAATTTACGATGCGCTTATGAACTTGGCGGCATTCCCAATCCTGCTTTGGGTCGAGCGGCGTGGACAGTCGAAGGGGCAGATTTTTGCGCTGATGCTGACTTTCCACGGACTGGCTCGCTTCATCTATGAATTCTGGAGAGCCGGTACTGATGAACAGGTACGAGCCGGTCTCGCCAGCTCCACTTACTGGAAAGCGGTGCCCTTCCTCACCCAAGCACAGGTGATGGCGGCAATCCTGGTTATCGTGGGCTTGTCGCTCTATGTCGCATGGCGACGGACCGGACCCGTCCAGCAGGAACTCCTGGCGTCATGAGATTCAGCCCTCTGCTCGACAAACTGACATCGATTCGCGCCCTCGTCGTGGGCGATTTGATGCTCGACGAGTACATCATCGGCCGGGCAACCCGCATCAGCCCGGAAGCGCCGGTCATGGTGGTTCGCCAGAACCGAACGTTTTCAGTTCCTGGCGGCGCCGCCAATGTCGCCAAGAACATCGAGGCCCTGGGTGGGCATGCCTCCGTAATCGGCGTCGTCGGAGAGGACCAGGCGGGTATCGAACTTCAATCGGCACTGGGGGAGCATGGACACGTCATTCCCGATCCGAATCGACCGACGACCCGCAAGACGAGAGTCCTCGCCGACGCTTCTCACCAGGTCCTGCGGATCGACCACGAGTCAGAGGAGCCGCTGGCTCCGGACATCGAAGACCTTGTCGGTGAGGCCATCAAGGAGCGGCTGCCCGAATCGGACGTCGTCATCCTGAGCGACTACACCAAGGGCGTGTTGACCCCGGGCCTGGTCTCAAGAATCATCGCCGATGCAAAAGCGGCGAACACGCTGGTGGTTGCCAACGCCAAACCTGATAGTCTTGCCTATTACAGCGGCGCTACCTTGGTCAGCCTCAATGCCCGCGAAGCCGCCGACTCCGTTGGTGAGAAGGACATCCTCCGTCATCAAAATGGTGCGGGACTCTCCGACCGTCCGAGAGAGGTTGCCCGGAAGATCCAGCGAGACCACCGTATCGACCATGTTTTGATCACGCTTGGGGAATACGGTATGTGTACCGAGGAATTCTACGTTCGGCCGCAAAAGGTCGAGGTTTTCGACACTGCCGGCGCGGGAGATACCACGATCGCCACCGTCGCCCTTGGTCTGGCGGCGATTGGCTTCGAAGCCCAGATCTTTGAATTGGCTGCCTATACGGCGGCCGCCGTCGTCAGGCATGTTGGCGTCGCCGTTCCTTCGGCGGACGACCTGATCCGGATTCGCCAAGGAGTCTGACGAACCATGGTTCTGGTTTTTGGCACGATCTGTATCGACCGGGTCAGATTGGTTCCCCACTTGCCACCGGCCGGCGGCTATGTCGAGATCACCGGCGAAACGGACCTCCTGGGCGGGGAGGCGGCAAACACCGCGAACGCTCTCAAGAGCTGGAACCGACCCGTTCAGCTCTATGGAAACTCGGTCGGGATGCCCCCTGATGGCACCCATCTCCAAGAACTGCTTGAAGCAAAAGGGCTCGAAAACCTATCTGATAGGGCCGTTTCTGTCGTAAGCCAGACGCCGGTCTGCGATATCTACGTCACCCCGGACGGAGATCGCACGATGTTTGGTAAAGGTTTCAGCACGATGGAGATCGGACTCTCCGTCGAACCCATCCATCAGCTGAACGCCGATTGGTTCACCGCCGAACCGAATATTCGCAACGCCACGCGCGATGCCGTCGCCATCGCCCATGGAGCAGGCATGAACCTCTACCTGATGGATCTCTTAGATCCCCGCCAAGTCCCGTCAGGCTCCTTTTGGCAATGCAGCACGGATTGGGCAGGAACGAGAAACGACACCCAGAAGAATGTCGAATGGGTTCGAAATTGGGTGGCCCAAACCGGCTCGTTTGCCGTACTGAGCGACGGTCCAAACGGCTTCGTCGCGGGGTCGCCCGATCATCCTATCCGTTCCTACCCGCCGTTCCCCGCCCCTGTTGTCGTGGATACAACCGGCGCGGGCGATATGTTTCGCGCGGGGATGCTCTACGGTTTGGATCAAGGCTGGGAGATTCCGGACTGTCTGAAATTCGCCGCCACGGCCGGGTGCCTGAAGTGCCGCGCGATCGGCGCAACTTCCCATGTGCCGACCATCGAGGAAATCAAAGAGCACATTCGCCTGCATCCTCACGTTGCCAACCAATTTCACTAGTGAAACAGTCCTGTGATTTCACGTCGACTTGCCGATGATTCTCGTTAGTAGGTTTACGTATGAACCCCGGAGAGCAATACTTAAGACTTGGAGACATGCTGCTCCAGCGCGGCATCCTTTCGGAGAAGAAGCTGCAGCGAGGATTGACCGTTGCCCACGATTCACGGCGAAGAATCGGCGACGTTCTTGTCGAACTTGGTTATGTGACCGAAGAACAAGTCGCCCATTGCCTTGCCGATCAGTACGGATTCGACTTCTGCGACGTGAATGGGATCCATCCGACGGACGTCGCCCTCAGTAAGCTGGATGCCGAATTCGCCCTCAAGTGGTGCGTGCTTCCAATCGATGACGCAATACGATTTGTCTGCGTCATCGCCGATCCCCTGAACGTCGAGCTCTCAGATTTGATTTCTGCCTTGGCTAGGAAGTCGGTCGCATTTTCGATCGCTCCGAAGTCTGCCCTGCAATTGGCGATTCGCAAAGCTTACGGTTTGCCGATGCCGGTAGTGGCGACCAAGGGTCGTAAGAAGAAGGCGCCATCGCCTGAATCCATCCTGCAGCGAGACCGCGCCATGCTCCTGGAGGGACTCGAAGATTTGTTGGAAGTAGATAGTTCCATGCGGAGGGCAAGCTGATGAGACTGGTTTCCGTCACGAGCGGCAAAGGCGGGGTTGGCAAGACGAATATCTCGGCCAACTTGGGTATCGCCCTCTCCCAGTTGGGATATCGAGTCGTGCTATTCGACGCCGACCTTGGTTTGGCAAACCTGGATGTCGTCCTTGGCGCCAATGCGGAGTACTCGCTTCACCACGCGCTGGATGGCAATATGTGCCTGGGCGACGTCATCGCGAACGGGCCCGGTGGCATCCGCTTCCTGAGTGGCGGCAGCGGCGTCTCCAAACTGATCAACGTCAGCCGAAAGCGGCTTCAGAATTTCCTTTTGGAGCTTTCACAGCTTGAAACGTCGACCGATGTGCTCATCTTCGATACGGGCGCGGGCGTCGATCAGAGGGTGCTGACATTCTTGCGAGCTGCTGATGAAGTCCTGATTGTCGTGACGCCCGACCCTGCCTCGATTGCCGACGCCTACGCAACGATCAAGGTGCTTCTGCGAAACAAGAAGAATGCGAACATCCAAATCCTGATGAACCAGGTGGAGCACGAGCGACAGGCTGAAGTCATCTACCGCAAGTTGAACGACATCGCCGGACACTTTCTCGAGGCCAATCTTAGCTACACCGGCTCGATTCGCCATGACTCGGAGATCGTTCCGTTCATACGGGCTCGACATCCGTTTGTGACTGCCGACCCGCGGCTCAGAGCTTCGAAGGACATCGTGATGGTTGCGAAGACGATTGCCAAGCGCACGTCGGTCTATGAAGACTCCCAGCCCTTGATTTCCCGCCTTGAGGAGGCATTTGGGATCATTCACGCGCATGACCCGGCGCAGACTGCGGCTTAACCAGCGTCCGTCCGGGTTAACTGGGCAGAATGCTCTACGCGGTGACTGAAGAACGAATCCGGGTTCGCTATGGCGAAACGGATCAAATGGGCCACGCCTATTACGCGAACTACCTTTTCTGGTTCGAACAGGCTCGTGGCGCATGGTGTAGGGATCGTGGTTTCACCTACAAATCGCTTGAAGATCGTGGCGTACTCCTGCCTGTCGTCGAGGCCCACCTCCGCTATAAGGGCGAGGTCCGCTATGATGACTGGATCGTGGTGCGCGTTCACGTTTCCGAGATCAAGCGAACGGCGATGAAGTTTGAATATGAAGTCGTCAGCGAGTCGAGTGGCATGGTCGTAACGGAGGGCTATACCTGGCACGTCGTGATGGATCCGGTGGCGAGAAAAGCCGTTGCCATCCCATCCTTTATGCGCGATCTGCTGGAACGCGATCCTGAGGAGCACGTTACGGTTGAGTAATGCGAATTGAAAACGGTTGGGAGAATCCGACCGTATCATGGATAGGCACATGGATTCCCCAACCCTGAGCGTAATGGAAGCGTTGGCGCAACTTGAAGAAGTGGCGCCCAACGCTCCCTTCCTCGCGTTAGGGCAAACCGTCTTTTGGGACGAACCCATGAAAGCGGGCATCGCGTTGGCGTCTCGCCGGCTAGGGTATGCCCGTCGGTTCGTCGCCGGCGTGCATGACACCGACTACTTTGCAAAGTTGCCGTCAGGGCAACGTCGGCCCGGTAAGTTCAAGTCCTTTCCCCACAACGACACCACGACCAAGGGCCTGTGGAGCGCAGCGGGCGAATTCTCAACCTTGTTCGGCTCCGAGACGGTCGTCACCCGAGAGCGATTGATGCGCGGCGGGCTGAAACTTGAGCGGATCCGTCGAGCGCGCCCGGACATCCTCGATGAGGCCACCGAGGCATGGGGTTGGCGCGGAGTGGTCAGCATGGACGATGCCCCGCCGGTGACGGCAGAGCTGCCATTGCCTGCCGTCTTTCAAGAACTGAACTCCGTCTTGAATTGGGCGATTGAAGGAACGCTCAGCAGTCTGACTGGGCAATCACGAGTGCTTGGAGAAGAGCTCGCGGATCAACTCCGCGCCAAAGTCTGCGAGGCGAAAGAAGACGGCTCGAATCCCACATTATCGACTTTCTATCGTCGATTGCTTCCCGAGTTTTATGACTTCGCCGCCAGCACCCATGTGCAGATTGAAACCACCGCAACGACCGAGTTGTTGCGCTTCAACCGTCAAACCGCGCATCTACCTCGATTCGAAATTCTCGACCGATTCCTGAATCCGGGGACGCGAGATATGGCCCATCAAGCCTATGACGGGTCCATCCAAGGCACCGGCTTATATGAGCTTTCCAGGTTCGGCACCGGATCGATTCCCTTCGATCTCGTGGTGCCTGGAAAGGGCCGTGGCACGATTCGAATCGGCCGTCGCGGGCTGGTGATCATGACCCGAAAGCCTCTCTTCGCCTCTTACAAGAAGCCGATCGAGAGCGTGGCCGATCTTGCGAACATCATCGAGACAAGATTCGGATCCGAATGCACGCTGGTCGGCAAAGCGGTGACATTGATTGGAATGCTGGCCCGTGAGTTCGTCTTCGTCTTTCACGAGGGAGCGAGCAGCTATGTGAAATCGAGCCGGCAGCTTCACCAGAATCTGGGAGCAGTTGGCCACCCCTTGGACCTCAATCCGATTTTGCGTGTGCGATACCACGCCTGGGATGCCCTTCAAGTTTCCTGCTCCTGGCTGCATCTGCCCGAGCCCCTCCAACACCCATTTGGAACCGAAGAGCTTTGCGCTCCCAGCTTTGCCCAGCGTTGGCGACAAGTTAGTGATGAACAGAACGCGATCGTCGAGGAGTTGGGACGAATGCGAAGACCGATCGACCTCATACGGTTTCTCGAAACGCATGTCGGGGGAGCTTGGGACTGCCTGGCAAGCGAGTATGAGAGCGTCCATAACCAAATGGAAGCGCTTAGGGACAAGATCGATGCCTTGACCGCCGAGCGTCATGCCTGTTACG
>JADZBW010000388.1 GCA_020851885.1 Fimbriimonadaceae bacterium
AAAGCGGACCATCTTCGGAGGAAATCATGAATACGGTCTTTGCAACCTCGTCAAGCGGGAATGTCGGTCGCCAATCCGGCAACGAGATGGGGAGCGCTTGGAAGGAAGCCGGCAGCGCCTCTCCACGCGATCACCTGGCATTTGGCGCGAAAGTTCTCGGGTTCACGGGACAAATGTGCGACTGCGCCGACTTGCCGCATCAGGACGGAGCGGCCCCGCCGGTCGTGACGAGCCCGATTGAGCCCACGTTCAGCGCACGTGCGGTCAGCTTGGAAGTCATCCACGTCGACCGGCGGGCAAAGGCCAGCCTGCCGAGCGTTCGGCCGCGGGTGGCGCTGCCTCCAAGGGAATCCCATGCATGGCAGCAACTCGTGACGAGGCGAATCGGCATTGTTTCGGCAGCCTTGGCGTTGGCCGTCACAGGTACTTGGCTCGTCTTCATTGGTCACGAACAGGCAGACTGGAAGCTTGGATTCGCATCCATGGCGCTCATTCTGCCGGCCCTCTTTGGGCTTTTCTTCTTTGCAATCGATGCCGCCTATGGCATGGCCTGCGGGGCTACCGGGCGGGCGAGGGAGTATATGGATCAGGTGTTTCCACCCCCCAAGGCGCGGACGTGGTGACTTCGATCACTCGCCCCGAAGCTTCCGGATGGCCGCGAGTAGGACGACGGCCTCATTGTGGTGCTGATCTCTGGCCCCGTAGACGAGGGTGACCATTTCTAGGCGAGAAATCTCTGCAATCTCCCGCAAGCCTTCGCGGTGTTCCTCAAGCTCTTGCCGGTAGCGCTTCTGGAATTCCGTCCATCTCTGGGGATCGTGGGCGAACCACTTTCGAAGCTCGGTGGAGGGCGCGAGTTCCTTGGCCCAGCGATCAAGCCTGGCCCTCTCCTTGCTGATTCCGCGCGGCCAAAGCCTATCGACGAGGATGCGCTTCCCATCGGTATCTGAAGCCGGTTCATAGGCCCGCTTGATCTGGATCAATTTCTAGATCCCCGCTCGTTCGCCGAAATACTCATGGTCTTCGTTGTAGCCGCCTTCGCCTTCACCCACGGTCCCAACGTCGGAAACGAATTCGATCGCTTCGATCCATTTGACCATCTTGAAGCCGAGCTGGTTCTCGACCCGGAGCCGCAGAGGCGCGCCGTGAAGCGTTCCCAGTGGCTCGTAATTCATTTCGTAGGCGAGCAGTGTCTGCGGATGCTTGGCATTGGAGAGCGGAAGACTGTCGTAGAACGGCCCCCCCTCGCCTCCTTCGCCAAAGGAATAGAACACGATCGCTCCGGCTTCCGCCTTGGGTTGGACGAGTTGGACCAGCCGTGCGACCTGCAGTCCACCCCACTCGGCGATGCCAGACCACCCTTGGATGCAATGATGGAGTGTGATTTGCGTCGTTTTATCCAGTTCCCGCATGTCGTCCAGGGAAAGCTCGACTGGATTTTCAACGAGTCCGAACACCCGCAGGCGATAGTCCTTGAACCCATTTTCGCTGAGCGCACGCCACGCATCCGACGTCGGCACCTTGCCGTTGGCCCACATGTACGGCGAGATACTCTCACGGCTGAATTCACTCCGAGATTCGTGTCGATCCAGGGGTGACATCATTAGGGGGCCGACGGTGGCTTTGGCAATATGCTGCACCAGGCGCGGCTTGTGCCAAGCCGCCCAGTAGGCAAGGACGCATGCTCCGGTGACCACAGCGATACCCACAAGCCCGAGATAGATGCCGATCGGACTCATGCCGTTCGTTCCGATGACGATGTGGTTCATGTTCCGTGCCAGGCCGGTGATCGCTACCATCGCGACATGGCCGATCAGGAACACCACGAAGCCGCACATCACCAGAAAGTGAAGTGAGCGCCCGATCTGGCGGTTGCCAGGTAGCTTCGGGTACCAGCTGAACCTGGAGGTAAAGGCGGGCGACATCGACGGACCGGTGAGAATTGCTAGCGGCGCAAGGATGAACACCACGCCGAAGTAGGTCAGTTGCTGGAGCGCGTTATAGTGGTAGTACGTTTCCGGCTCTGGCGGCAAATGGAAGGTGGCGTAGTGTACGAAGACCGCCCATGCGTCCGGCACGATCTGCAGCGACGTTGGAACCAACCGCTTCCATTGATTCGTGGCAAACAATAGGGCGACGAAGATCGCGCCGTTGCCGACCCAAAAGAGAACGCTGAGGAAATGCCAGTGCCGCGCCATGCCGATGGTATGTCGGCGACCGGGAAGGCCGATCCATGGAGTCAGATAGACGCAATCGTCCTTGGCCGTGTAGATGCGGTCTCTTGGCACTTCCACTGGCGTGAACCGAAGCCACTCGCTGCCAGGAGTGCAATGGATTTTCGAATAGAGTCTCGGATGATCCGCCAGTATCTGGAGACCACTGCGAATCAGAAGCACAAGGAACAGGAAGTTCACGAAGTGGGCGACTCTGAGCCAAGCGGGAAAACCGCTGGGATCAGTGGTCGGATTGTAAGGCGGCGCCGGCGGCAGTGGCGGCAACCCGAAAAGGGCCCATTGGAGGTAAGCCGCCGCAACTAGTATTGCGAACGGAAGGACGAGAAGCAGCAACGGCACTCGTTTGATTCGCATGAGTTCTCCTTGAAGCTCAGGCTACCTTAAAACATGATTCCTCCAGTCATCTTTTTGGCCTTCTTCCGGACTCGGCTTGCGGGAGCGAATCATCGCCCGCCACCAGGCACGGCAACTGGAATGATCCTAACTGAGAGGGCGTCGGGAGTTGCCTGATCTTTGCCAGAAG
>JADZBW010000389.1 GCA_020851885.1 Fimbriimonadaceae bacterium
CTCTTGCCAGCCATCGCTCGATCACGGGGCCATGGACCGATCCACTGAGTCGTTCTACGCCCGTCGTCACCAAAAGAAAAGGGAGCTCTTGATGCAACGACTCAAGGGTCGCAAACGGGCCGACGTCGGTTGGACTCTTGCCCATAAACTCCATCCGCTGAATTCCGCCATGAACGACCATGTAGGCATCCTGGAATCCGCATTGCACCCCCGCCTCATTCTTCTCGATGTCTCGTACAAGCTCGGCAAAACGCGCAAAGTCCACCTTTTTCTTCAGCCGAGGCGTTACGTCCCGGGCCGTCAAAATCGCGGCAAGGGTAGCCGCCAATAGAGCCGTCGAGCCCGCGAGTCCACTGGATCTCGGAATATCCGAAGTCCATTCGACCTTCACATTCTCAAGCGGGAATCGGGCAGTCGCCGCATACCAGAGAGTTGGATCTTCTGGCCGCTCGGTGGGGACTCCCAAGGTCAAGCGGCATGTCGCCCTGGTGGGCACTGAACAAGATAGGACCACGCCTCCATAAATGTCGCTTGGGTTGCCGACGATCCCGCATCGTCCAGGCGCGGATGCCTCCACCACCTTCATGAAATGGACTCCACGGCCCGGCGGTACCCATCCGGGTCTCCGCAATCCCAGCGAATCTCGCCTTCGACGGTGGGCAGGGCCAGAGCCTCGTACCCGTTTCGAATGGCGAGGTTGATGATCGGTGTCAAGGGAATCTCTCCGACTTCGTCTCGCAAAGAGTCGAGGGTATTGGCGAGGAAACCAATCATTCGCGGGGAGAGTCCGTATCGACCAGCAACGGCCTGACGACTTCGGGTCGAACCTGGCTGAGGCTTCTCGACGACTCTCTCGACCATCCCGTCGTCAGCGAGTTCGACAATCCCATATTGACTGACCGCTTCGTCCGCGACGATTTCGGTAAGCAGGACGATATCGTAGCCCTCGGCCAACGCGCGGACGATGCGTCGACCAGGTTGGGACGGGTAGTACAAGGTGTCGGGCAAGATGACCAGGGTTGGTTCTGGCCGTGCGCCGAGCGCGATCGCCGGCGCCAAGCCATCGGCGGCAAACTGGAATGAAGCGGTGACATTGGGGGGCTGAGCCGTCAAGAACTCATTGAGGTCGCCCTTGATTGGCGAACTGATGACGCTCATATGGGTGGCTCCGGAATCGAGTGCTTCATCGAGCCCCCATTGGATCACCGGTCGACCCGCCACCATCAACAGTTCCTTGGAGGCGCCTCCCGTCACCAGGGACATGCGGGTGCCCTTACCGGCAGCAGGGAGGATCGCGTTCACGAAGCTTAGACGCCACTCCGAATCTTGGTGAGGAAGTAATCCGCAGTTCGCTTCAAGCCATCTCGCAGGTTCACTTTAGGTGTCCAGCCATTAAGGACTGCCTGGTTTCGAGTCAAGTCGGGCCGCCGCTGCTTTGGATCATCGGGCAGAGCGGGGCGATACTCGATTTGGCTCTGCGATTGAGTCACATCGATGACGATTTTGGCGAATTCGAGCACGGTGTGCTCATCCTGGGTGCCGATGTTGACCGGCTCGTTGAATCCGCTGTTCGCGAGTCTCCAGACCCCCTCGACAATGTCCTCCACATAACCGAACGATCGAGTCTGCGACCCATCGCCATAGACGGTCAGGGGAGCGTCGGTGAGCGCTTGGTGCAGGAAGTTGGGAACGACCCGACCGTCATCCAGGCGCATGCGGGGACCGTAGGTATTGAAGAACCGGACGATTCGCGTATCCAGCCCATGGAAGTGGTGGTAGGCCATCGTCATCGCTTCGGCATATCGTTTGGCTTCATCGTAAACGCCACGAGGTCCGATCGGGTTGACATTGCCCCAGTAAGTTTCTGGTTGGGGACTGACCAAGGGGTCGCCGTACACCTCGCTTGTCGACGCGAGCATGAATTTGGCATTCTTGGCTTTCGCCAGCCCGAGGGCCTTGTGTGTCCCGAGCGCCCCGACCTTGAGAACTGGGATTGGCATCCGCACGAAGTCGATTGGAGAAGCCGGACTGGCGAAATGAAACACGAAGTCGACCGGCCCTTCCAGGAACAGATACTCCGTGACATCCTGTTTGATGAAGGACAGCTTCTCATTTCCCGAATGGTGGGCGATATTGTCGGTCGACCCTGTCACCAGGTTGTCGATGACGACCACCTTCCATCCCTCCCGAAGCAAACGATCCGTCAGATGGGAACCTAAGAACCCGGCACCCCCGGTAACCACAGCGCGCATACAGGAATTGTAACTCTCACTTATCTTCAATTGCCCGTTTTCAAACTTGCCAGGACTCATTTGAACCCGGCCGACAATGGCCCTTTCTTAAGTACGAAACTATGTTTGGAGCGTGGGTTTACGGTACAACTGGCAATGTTCGACCGTGGAAGGCGAACGATTTACGGGGTGGGCATCGTCTCATTTTGTCGGACGGCCCCTGGTTTGGATTGAGATTGTAGGTCGCAAATGCCAGTAACGCTCAAAGATATCGCTCGATACCTGAACCTATCGCACGCGACGGTGTCTTTTGTCCTGAACGACCGTCAGGACGTGGCGATCTCGCCCGAGACGCGTAAGCGAGTGATTGCCGCCGCGAAGGAACTGGGATATCGACCGAACCGAGCCGCCCAAGCCCTTGCGGGTGGAAAGACCCAAATGATCGCACTTTGGGTACCTCGCTCGAACGACCAGCTTTACTCGAATATCCTCCATTGCCTTGAAACGCACATTAGCGAAGCGGGCTACGACCTCATGTATGGTCAAATTCCTGAAGGCGATGCCGCATCGGGCGGCAATGTGCGAAATCTCTCTTGGGCCGTCGATGCCGTCATTGCCGTGGATTGTTCCTACCTGCTGGAAGCTCTGGATGCCGAGTCGGCCTTCATTGGACGGCCCGTGGTCAGCCTTGGCGCTCACCCATGGGCCGGGTGCGACTCCGTTCACGTGGATTTGTACGAAGGCGCAAAGGCGGCTCTCGACCACCTGGCGAATTTAGGCAGACAGGATATCGCTTACCTAACGACAGGGAAGGGCCCCGAAGATCGCGATCCAAAGCGAGGTTCCTACGTGGATTGGTGCCAGCAAAAACAGCGCTCACCGCGATTGATAGAATTGCCTTCACTCACGGGTGATGAGGTGCTTCAGGAGATTAGGAAACAGCTCGAAGATCGGCCCCTGCCCGATGCTCTGCTCTGCTACTGCGATCAGCTTGCGATGGCGGCAATTCGTGCGTTGCGCGACCTCGGCAAGACCATTCCCGGCGATTGCGCGGTCATGGGTTGCAACGGTATCGAAGAAGCCGCCTATCTGAATCCGCCGCTATCGACGATTGCGATTCCGGTCGAAAGCATGTGCGAACTGGCTTGGCGTTTCGTGAAAGACCGTTTGGAATTCCCCGAGCTTCATTTGCAGTCCGAACTGCTGCCCTGCGATTTGATCCTGCGCGAATCGACCGATGGCGTCGACTAATAGCCGGCATCTCGGTCATAGACCAGAATTCGATGGTTGGGCCC
>JADZBW010000390.1 GCA_020851885.1 Fimbriimonadaceae bacterium
GTAGCGGCCATCGAACCGCACCCCGCGTCGAGAACCACCCTTGGCTCATGTCGGTGCAGTTCCTGTGCGAACTTGCGATAAGCGGCCGGGGTGGTCCCCCACATGAGCCGATTGTAAAACCAGTTGTTGATGACCCGATCGTAGTTGGTCGCACGGGCATCGTACATGCATACCGGCATGTCGGCGCTCACCGTGTAGATACCCGGCTCCAACTCCACAAGGGTCTGGCCTGGCCTCATCAAGATTTCCAATCGCTCGAGTAGGTTCACAACGACTCATCCTACGGGTCGCGCACGACTCGGCGAGGACCAATGCCTCAGGAGGAAGCGCCCGATTGATCCCTGCACATGGGAGATTGATTCGTTTGGCCTATTGGCGCCAGTTCAAAACAAACTGCCTTGGGGTTTTGCCTCGCGCTCAACCTGCTCTTGAGCGACGGGGCGGCCGCGATCGTCCAAATGCAAAACCTCGACTCCCAGTTCGACCAGCGCCGGTCCGAGAAGCCGGGACCTATGACACCGATGAGGGCGGAGGCAGCCACACATGAGACAGATCACCCGCTCCGGTTGGGCCGCGGCCTGGATGAGCTTCCGGAGGCCGATCTCCAACTTCGGATTTTGCCGAAGCGGTTCGATCACGACGGATTCCGGATCCTTGCATAAGACGGGGCTGTCTTCGACTCCGCCCAAGGTGTCGCCCATGTACACATACTTGATCTCGGTTTCACGCATCAAGAGAGCAAGTCGCTCCCTGCGGAAGTCCTCCCAGTAGCTCGATTGTGGAACCGACCGCACATCCACCAAATGAGTGACGCCGTGTTCCCTCATCAAAGCAAGGAACCCGTCAAAGCCTCGGTTGCCGTACCCGGCGGTCAAAATCGTCATGGAATTCGAGACATCAAGCTCGGAATGGATGCACGGTGATCACTTTCCACCGGTCATCACGATCCCTTTGACAAAGAACTTCTGGCCGATCAGGAATAGGACGATCAATGGGATCATAACGAGCACCGATCCCGCCATCAAAAGGTTCCATTGCTCGCTCTGCAACGAGCGATAGGTTTGCAGCCCGACTTCCAGCGTCTGTTTCTCCGGCGAGTTCAAATACAAGAGAGGCCCCATGAAGTCCTTCCAACTGTAAATGAACGAGAAGATTCCAACCGTGGCCACGGCTGGTTTCGCAAGTGGCAGGATCACCCGCCAGAAGATCGTTGCATGAGTCGCCCCGTCCAGCAAAGCCGCTTCATCGAGTTCTCTGGGGATGCCCATGAAGAACTGGCGCATCAAGAAAATATTGAAGGCTCCACCGCCGAACCAGGCGGGAACCCACAGCGGATAGAAGGTATCGACCCAATGCAGATACTTGTAGAGAACGTAAGTCGGAATCATGGTGACGATCGCCGGCAGCATCATCGTGCTGAGCAGCAAGAGAAAGAGGCGGTCGCGGCCTCTGAATCGGAGCCGAGCGAAGGCGTAGGCGACGAGCGAAGAGGAGACGACCACGCCCAGAGTCGAAAGCACGGCAATCGTCAAAGTGTTCCGGAAGAAGAGTTGGAAGCTGACATTGGGGTTGGTCAGCACCACGGAGTAATTCTCCCAGGTGAGGTCCCTGGGCCAAGCCCATGCCGAACTCGTGGCAATCTCATTGGGCGTCTTGAGCGCCATGGACACCATGATGTATAGCGGCATCATGAAGACGACCGCTCCAACCAGCAGCGTCACCCAAGTCAGAATTTTGCCAAACAAGGCGCCTGACTCCGCCCGCTTGGTCGCCTTTTGGTAGGCGTCCCTCGCATCGTGACTCTCCGTCATTGCTTTGTCCAATTCGTTCTGCCTAACCTTCTCGTCGACTTTCTCAGTGGCGGCGGCGGGATCGAGGTTCCCGGGCATTACTTCGCCTCCGATTCGTAGTGGACCCATTTGCTCAACCGCATTTGGATCAGGGTGAAGAGAAGGACGACCGCGAAGAGCACCCAAGCAAGCGCCGCCGCATAGCCCATTCGAAGGTTCGTAAACGCCGCCGAATAGATGCCTATCATCGAAACCAACATGGAGTTGTTGGGGCCACCGTTCGGGCCGTTTGTAATAACGTAAACTTGGGTGAAGATCTGAAAAGCGCCAATGAACCCGGTGACGAGGCAGAAGAACAGGGCTGGAGTCAAGAGGGGCAGAGTGATCGCTTTGACCCTTTGGAATGCGTTGGCGCCGTCCATGGTTGCCGCCTCATAGTAATACTGCGGGATCCCTTGGAGTCCGGCCAACAGGACAATCATGGAACCACCGACGCCCAGCAAACCCAATAGGATGAGGGATGCCATGGCCGTATGCTCGTTTCCGAACCAGTTCACCATCTCGTTGGGAGTGCCCGCCCATGCGCTCACCGCATTGCCGATCGGCTTGAATACTGGGGAATAGAGGATCGCGTTGATCAAGCCGCCCTCGGGAGCGAAGATTTTGCGGGCTACCAACGTCATGGCGACGGCGCTGGCAATGGTGGGCATGTAGTACATCGCCCGGAAGAGGGGAACTCCCTTCACTCTTTGATTCAGAAGCAAGGCAAGCAGGAGGGCGAAGATGATCCCGATTGGCGTGCCGATGAGGGTAAACGTCATCGTGACTCTCATCGATATCCAGAATCTGGGATCCTCGATGAATGCCTCCCGGAAGTTGCCCGAACCTCTCCATTGCGCAGGCTGGATCATGTCCCAGTTCATGGTGGACATCAGCAAGGACAGGACCATCGGGCCGAGGGTGAAAATCGCCAAACCGATAAGCCAAGGCGAGAGGAAGCGGTATGCGGCCCGACTCTCCTTCTTTTCTTTGTCGGTGTACCTATGGTTCCGCTCTGGCCAATAGATCGCAAAACAGACGCCACCGATGACGATCGCCCCGACCAACAATCCCATCGGCCAATTAAAGGCAGGAAGCTTCTCCTCGCGAAGCAACTGGTCCATGCGAAGCTGCGCTTCGTTAGTAGCCAAGTTCAGCGCCTCTTTGGGAGTCATCAGTGCGTTATAGATGCTGTCCCGACGGCCATTCACGATACCCATGACTTCGGACATGTACTCCGCAGTCGGATCGAACCGCACAAAAGGAACCGCTTGATCGGTGGCAATCCGATTGGCCGGGTACTGCTGCTCGACCGGGGAGTTAGGACCCGGGAGCCACACATCGGGAGTCAGGGCCAACCGGCGGATCGCTGGCTGTGCGATGCCAGCTTTGGCCATCGCCGTCATCCCAGGGGGGCCAGCCATAAACTGGACGAGTTTCCATGCGGCATCCGGGTGCTTGGTGGAAGTGAAGATCGAATAGCCCGAACCGCCCGTCGGGAAAGCCCGACGTGGCTTGCCGGTAACGTCTCTCGCGCACGCAGGGTAGAGGGCGATGTCCCAGTCAAAGAAACCCTTCGTGCCTGGCTTGAGCATCTTTCGCATGTTCGGCACTTCCCAAATGCCGTTTTGGAACATCGCGACTTTCTCCATGACGAAGAGCTGCTGCGTGGTCGATTGGAGAACCGAACTAACCTCCTGGTTGCTTGGCATCCACTTCTTCTTGGTGGTCAGATCCATGTAGAAGTCATAGATCTTGATCATGTCCGGCAAGTTGTAGAACAACTTGGTCGGGTGAGAGTAGCTGTCGACCGAGTCGAGACCGTAGCCGTACATGAAAGTGTCTACCGCTTGGGCGGGCCATCCGGAGGTGAAGCCGTAGTGCTTGACTTTGCCAGATGAATCCTTCTCGGTCAGTTGTTGCATCACCCAAAGGAAGTCCTTCTCTTTAAGCTCGGGGCGAACCTGAAAATCCCAGGTCCAAGAGCCATCTGGATAGGGGATTCCCTTTTCTCGAAAGAGCCGTTTGTTGTAGTAAACGAGACCCTGGGGCGCGATATCCCTCGGAAGCACGTAGCACTTGCCATCGAGCGAATGCGCCTCGACGATCGGCTTGTAGAACTCGCCGATATCGAATCCTGGCGTCTTGGCGAAGAACTCGTTAAGCGGGTAGATCGCCTTTCGCTTGGCAAGCGCCTGGAAGTGCCCCATGTCCATCATGGCGACGTCCGGCGCGGTGTTGCCCGCATAGGTCACGAGCATTTTCTGATGGTAAAGGTTGTAGTCGCTGAAGTTCTCTAGCTTGACCTTTATCCCTGGATTCTGAGCTTCGAAATCCTTGCAGAGCTTTCGCAGAATCTTGAGCGATTCGTCGCCATCCCAAACCGTGAACCGCAGTTCTATATCGGCCGCGATCGCCGATGCGGCGGCATAAAAGAACAGGAAAAAAGCCGCCAAACTTCGTCGATGCACCATCGTTGCTTCCGTCGCGACCGAATTTGAACCGAATCGAGTGTTGATTTACGGGTCAATCAACCATCGGACACATTGTCGCAACGAAGAGACTACACGAAGAATGGCTGAATACCTAATGATCTAGCCAATAAATTCGATTAGGCGCGAGCCTTCTCGCGGATGGCCGCGACGTTGAGAGGCTGTTCCGGACGCTCCATTTCCCGCTTGCCACGCTCGATGGTGGTGGCCACCTTGCCCACCACGCCCTCAAGCTGGGTCAGCACGTCCAACGCATACTTCTCAGCGCCACGCCGCATGCTGACCGCATCGCGATCGGCAGCATTGCGAATCTCTTCGCTCTGCATTTTCGATAGTTTGAGGACTTCGCTCTCGCTCACCATCTGTTGCTGTTGGATTCGAGCCTGCTCAAGGAGTCGCTCGCCTTCGGCCCGCGCTTCGGCAATGATGCGGTCGCCTTCCTTTTTGGCGCTTTCGAGGGTCATCGTCGCGTCTTCGCGCGCCGTATCCACGATTCGCTCGGACTCGCGCACCGTCGCCGCCGCGGCCTTGACCTCTTGGGGCAAGGAGGCTCGCACTTTGGCGATCTGCATGCTGATTTCGTCTTTGTTAAGGCCCCAAACAATGGGACCCAGGGTCTTGGGCGAATCAACGGCAAGTTCGTGAAGCTGATCGAGAAGTCGCAAAATATCCATAGCGCTCAAAACGAAGGACCCAAAGTCTGAACCACATTGTGGCATGAGATGGCCAATTTTGAACCTAAAACTTATCCACTATCTTTTCCGCAGCACGCGGTGGATAACTTCTCCGACGGTTGCGGGTACAAGCCCGGAATAGTCTCCACCGAGCAGGGCCACCTCCCTCACGATACTGCTGCTCAGGTAGCTGTGTTCCCACTTCGTCATGAGGAACACCGTCTCAACATCGCTCGATAGGCGTCGGTTGATCATCGCGATCTGGAACTCGTATTCAAAGTCCGCGGTCGCCCTGAGGCCCCTTACGATGGACTTGGCTCCTTTTGAATTCACGTAGTCGATCAGCAATCCACTGAAACTGTCCACGGACACGTTGCTGAGGTGCGAGGTGCTGACACGCAGGGCCTCGATCCGCTCTTCAGTCGACAAGAGCGGGGTCTTCCCGGAGTTGACCCCCACCGCCACGATGATCTCATCGAACAACCGCGACGCTCGCTCCATCACATCGAGGTGTCCCAATGTCGGCGGGTCGAATGAACCTGGATAGATGGCAAGTCGATGCATCGTCGCCATAGGATACTGGCTCATTTCACTTTGCGGTATTTCCAGATTCGGTCAGCGCCGATCGACAACCTTGTTCATCATCGGGTAGTTGTCGCTGCTGACAAGCTCGCGCCGGCCATCGACCGTTCGGAAGACTTGAACGAAGTAACCCGATTTACCGGTGTTTCGAACTCGCCCGGCCCGTTGCCGATCTCCCATCTCAAAGGTCGTTGGGGTTCGCACCTGGTGGATCTTCGTGTCCAGGATGGTGACCTTCTGGGTTCCGGCGCCATAGAAGCCAACCTTCAAGTGGTCGTTCTCGATCTTTGCCTTCACCTTGATGGGAAACCGGTAAGTATTCTTCACCTTGAGGTCGATCGTGTAGTATGCGACCGCCGCATCGAGCCCAGGCGGTACGTAATTCGGCGAGAATCGATGACGATTGCGCTCGACGATCTCAAGGCCGGCATGAAGCGCGGCATTGTAGAAAGTGGTGGAGGTCTGGCAGACCCCACCGCCGAAGCTGTCGATCAGCTGTCCATTGAAACTCACCGGCGCCTTGCGATAACCGCCATCGCGAGAAAAAGAACCCACACGTTTGTTGAATGAGAA
>JADZBW010000391.1 GCA_020851885.1 Fimbriimonadaceae bacterium
GGAGCGACAATCCCGGAGAGGTAGTCCGACATCCGTATGTTGTTTTCCGTGCCGATTTTCAAAAAGACGATGTTCGCCGGAGGGATATGGCGCCTTCTCACGTAATAGGACCCGATCTCGACACTGTCGGGGCTGTTGCGATTGATCAGCACCAAGACGCGATCAGCCTCTGCCAAGGGTCGATGGAAGATCGCGAACAGCAGAAGGCTACTTCCAACGGCCACGCGGCGGCTTTCTCCGTTTGCGGGTCTTAATCACGGCCTGGGTGATCTCCTGATACATCTTGTAGCGAGCGCTAATGCCCTTGCCGATTCCCAGTTTCTTTTCCTTGTGGAAGTTGCTGACCCCGCGTATCACCACGCGCAGCACGCGGGCTTTGACGCGTTTCGCTTGGTGATTGAGGGCATATTCAGCGCCAAACCGCAGTTCCGAGAGATAGGGTGTCCCATCGAAGATCCACCGTTTCATTGCTCGCTGCCCACTGATGTAGGGGGCGAACTTCTGCGCGGTGTCGCTCCAGAACTTGCCGCCTCGGAAGACGCCGATACAAACCTCGCATTGGTCGGCAAGAACAGGCTGGATGATTTGGTCGATGTGCTCGCCACGAAGTCCCATAAGGTCGGCATCGACGAAGGCGACGACGGCCGCCTTGGTTTTGGAAACTCCGAAGGCCATCGCCGCTCCCTTCCCCATGTTGTAAGGGAGTTTGTGGACGACAACTCGATCGAACTTCTGGGCGACTTCTACGGTTCGGTCGGTGCTTCCATCGGAAACCACGATGATCTCGGTAGCCAAACGTGAAGCGACCACCGCCTTGAGCACATTGGCGATGCGCAGTTCCTCGTCCTTTGCCGGAATGATTACGGCAACTGTGCGTTTGGCTTCTTCACCCATCCGTTATTCGTAAACCGGGACGTTACCAGGCAATACATGGTACCGGGACAGAAAGTTCATTGAATGAGGCTCTTGCCCTCCAGGCGGGCTCGGACTTTGGCTTCCACTCGACTGCCGAGCACATTCCATTTGACGCCGATTCGACCGGAAGGCCCTCCGACCGAAGCGATCTTACGGTAATTCTTGTGCTCCCGTTGCGGTTTCCATCGTCGCTTGTAGGGCTCGTCGCCGCGAAGAAAGTCGAAGTGCTTTCGACCTTCTTCGATCGACCGTTTGATCAGGCTGGCGACAAGGAGGGTGCCCGGCGAGACGGATTTGAATTCGGGATCAAAGCCAGCCTGGTAGAAGAACACCTGATCCTTCATCGACATCCCATAGATCGCTCCAATCGGCTGTCCATCAAGGATCAGAATGCCGAGTTCGAGCCAGCCCTGCTCGATCGCGGCTTTTCCCCACGCATGGTGAAAGCCCTGGGTCTTGCCCAGGAACGCTCCCGGAAGTCCGCGCTTCCGCCAGCGCTTCTTGTGCTGCTCGAACAGGATGTCCAATCCCTGTCCGAGATTCGATTCATCGACCTTCTCGATATGCGCCCGCCCTTCTTTGAACATCGACTTATCGAGTTTGCGGACATCGTAGCGGAGGCTCTTGCTGAGCGTTGAGAGGTACTCCTCAAAAGTGGGAGGGAGGTCGAGTACCAGACAGGTCCCTTGCTCCAGAGCGATTTCATCGGCCATGCACAAACCGGAGAAATCGTCTCGAAGCTGGTGGAGATCGATGAGAGATGCCCTTGTTTGGGATGTTAAGTGCTCGGCGAATCCTGCTTCCACCTGCGATTCAAATCCAGGGCGGATCAGTGGCTGCAGATAATCGGATGGGCCAGATCCGCTGGACCGCAGGACGCTCCAAGCGCCCGCCTTGCGGGCAAGTGGGTAAAGACCAACTAGATCGACGCCCTCTTTAGCGGTCACTATATAAGGCGTCTTCGACCTTCCAAAGAACTCAAACCAGGTGGAATGCCATTCCCAAGATTGGAAGGGGGTTGCCGTTGGCACCTCGCCAACCAGCCGACGCCAATCCCCTTGAAGATCTTGAAGGACATCGGAGCCGGTGTGGGCCTCAAACGTCATCTACGCTTGCACGAGGTTGTTTGCGAACTCATGGATACAGTCGGCGGCGTAGCGCACCTGATCCTCGGAAAGATGAGGGTAAATCGGCAGATTCAGGATCTCTTGCGCGGCCAACTCAGTCTCGGGTAGCGAGCCTTCTCCATGCCCGAAACGTCGATAAGGTTCGTGGAAGTGGAGGGGCACCGGATAGTAGATCATCGAGTCCACTTCTTTCGACTTGAGAAAAGCCTGCAATTCATCGCGGCTTTGGCTCCGAATCGAATACTGGTGCCAGGTATTGTTGTTGCCCGGCCGCGTTACGGGAAGCTGAAGGTTGGTGTTCGCGAGCACATCGGCATAGATGGCGGCAAACCTTGCCCGACGTTCATTCCACTCGCCCAGCGCTTTCAGTTTGACTTGCATGAACGCGGCATTGAGCTCCGATAGTCGGCTGGTGTATCCGACATGATCGTAGTAATAGCGCTCCCGGCCCATCCCGTGGATGCGCAGGGATCGGCAGGATTCGGCAATGTCGTCGCTGTTGGTGATGATCATGCCCCCATCGCCACATGCGCCCAGATTCTTCGTCACGTAAAAGCTGAAACCAGCGGCAACGCCAAAATTCCCGGCGGGCTTGCCTTGGAAGTGACATCCAAATGCTTGGGCGGCATCTTCGATGACGATCAATTTGTGCCTCGCGGCAATCTCGTTGATGCGTATCACATCGCTCAACTGCCCGAAGAGGTGAATCGGCATGATCGCCTTTGTTCGGGGGGTGATGGCGGCTTCGATCTTGTCCGGATCGATGCAGTAAGTCTGGGGATCGATGTCGACGAACACCGGAGTAGCCCCCGTCTGGACGATCGTCTCGGTCGATGCAACGAACGTGAACGCGGTTGAAATAACTTCGTCGCCGGGCCCAATCCCCGCCGCATCCATGATGATTCTCAGGGCATCGGTACCCGAGTTGACGGCGATCGCATGCTTCACCTGGTGGAGCTCCGCGCACTCCTGCTCGAAAGCCTTATGGTGAGGGCCCATGATGTAGGCCCCTCCGGAAACGACTTCATGGACCACTCGGTCCATCTCTGCCTGTAGCTCGTCGTACTGCGCTTTGATATCGTAAAAGGGAACTCTCATGGGAACAGCCTTGCCTATTGTGGCCGATTTGGGTTGAGGCGGTATCTTAGGAGGCCGTGATACCCAGGTGGCCGGTTGTCCTCGCAAGCGCGTCTCCGAGGCGCAAGGAACTGCTTAAAGATATCTTCTCGGAGTTCGAGGTTTTGCCAGCCGACTTCGCCGAAGAGGATTACCCATTATCGGACCCGTGTGAGCAAGCAGAGTTTCTGGCTCTTGAAAAGGCCAAGGTGGTTGCTCAGATTAGGCCTAACGCATTGGTGATCGGTAGCGATACCGTTGTTGCCTTGGACTTGGGGCAAGCATCCCCGCTTCAGTTGGCGAAGCCGTGCGATGACGCCGAAGCAATGAGAATGCTCTGGCTGCTCTCCGGGAAGACCCATCGGGTGATTACGGGCGTCGCTCTGATATCGCCGGATCGAACCATTGTGGCAAGCGATACCACCCGGGTCACTTTCCGGACGCTGGTCGCCCAAGAGATCGAAGACTATGTTGCAACCGGCGAGCCTCTGGATAAGGCGGGCGCCTATGCCATTTAGGGTGGGGCGGCCGCGTTCGTGAAAGATTTCCAGGGTTCGATGACCAATGTGGTCGGGCTGCCGATGGAACTCCTGTCCAAGCTGCTTTTGGACAATGGGCTGGCCGAGCTAGACCCGCTTCATCGCGGATAGCGAAGCCTCGCGTTTGGCAACGGCCTCCCGGGCTTCTTGATCCATGCCCGACTTCGCGTAGAGTTCGATGATGGTCGCCCAGGCGTTTCGCACGTGGTGGGATCGCGCCATGAGGAAGACGGCGCCGGATTCATTGGTGGGATCCACGATTGTCGCCATGTGCTTGGCGATCGCCTTCTCAAGGAGTTTTGCGAGGTCCGGGTCGTGTCCCTTGCCTCGGGCGGCGGGAACGATCTCCAATAAAACAGCGGGCAAGATGGGAGCGGAGGCATCGGGCTTCGCGTCGAAGGCGAATTGGGCATCCTTGATTGCCTGGGGGACTTCGCCCAGCTTGGCTTCAACGTGGGCAAGGTGGAGCGTGTCGTTGACGCGTCGATTTTCGTTCTTGGATTTGATGGCCTCATCGACGGCGATTTTGAAGAGGGCTTTGGCCTGTTTCCAGCGCTCGGCGGTGCGAAGAACCTCGCCATATTCCCAAGCTCGTGCCACGTCGATCTTGTCGATGGGCAGGTCATCCAGGAGTTCGTTGGCGCGCTTGGCGATCAGCTCCTTGAATTGGGCGTCGGAGA
>JADZBW010000392.1 GCA_020851885.1 Fimbriimonadaceae bacterium
ACGATTACCGCATCGACTTGATCCGAAGCGAGGGCGGCTTGCACGACATCTCCATAGGCCATTTCACCTGCCGCCGGCGTCAAGTCCAGAGGATTTCGGGGAGATACCAATGCGGCGAGGCCATGTTGCCCGAGAATGGTTCCAAGATCCATCTTCAATTCTTCGCCAAGTGGCGCAAGCTTGATACCGGAGTCTGCCATTGCCACCGCCTCCATTCCGGCGTTGGTCACGGCAAGGACTCGGCCATCTCCGATCGTGCGCCGACCCAATCGATGAGCCAAATCCAAGGCTTGGCCGAACTCCCGGAAGTCCTGCGCGACGTACGCACCTGCGTACCGCATCGCCGTCATGCATATGTCGTAATCCCCGGCGACCGCGGCGGTGTGCCCCGCCGCCGCCGAACGCCCGGATTCCGTGCGTCCTGCTTTGTAGAAGACCACCGTGCGACCGCTAGACGTTAACTCAGACACGGCCTTGAGGACTTCGACCCCATCCAAGTCGGCGAATCCCTCCAGATAGACTCCGATCACCTGGACATCGGAACGATCCGCAATGACCTTCAAGAGATCGGAAACCGTAAGATCGCTCTGATTTCCAATCGAAGCGGCGATCAAGGGCTGAAAACCGGGATTGGAACTGAGCCGAGAGACGACAAACGCTCCGCTTTGCGAAACGATGGCAATAGGCTGGGGCGGAAGCGACCGGCGAGGCGGCAACTTCTCATTGGGTACGAAAAACGTATCGTACTTTCCGGGCCACGAACGTACCCCCATGCAGTTTGGCCCCAGGAAGACGGCTCCGCCACCATCTTGAGTCCTTCCTTTCAGAATCACCTCCTGAATCTGGGCTCCAAGGTCTTCTGTGCCTTCGGTTTCCCCTGCCCCGCCGGAGATGATGATGCCAGCTCGGACCTTCCCAGACTTGTTGGCAGCTTCGACGATTTCGGGAGTGGCGCTCGCGGGCACGGTGACGACCAGCAGGTCGGCGGGTTCTGCAAGATCTTCGACTCGCCCCACGCATCGGATTCCTTCGAACTCCAACTCGTCCTGTTTGATGACCGTCAGCTTCCTCGGATCAAAACCGCTTTCCAAGATGTTCTGAAGGATCACGCGGCCGAAGCTCCCGGGCTTGGAAGAGACTCCGACCATGGCAATGGTCTCAGGCTCCAAGAGCTTCTTGGCATTGGCAAGTGGTCTTGGCGTCCGAACCTTGGTCGCAGGTCTTAGGCAGCCGCGACCGTCGAGAGGAACCAAACGCTCCCCAGCGAATGCGAAGGGATTGACTTCCAACTCGCCAATATCGGGCCCGGCTTCTCCACGATCGACGCAGAACTGTCGGGCAATCGAAATGAACGCCCGGAAGCACCGCAGAAGTTCGCTGTCCGAGACGATTCGCTCCTGGCCCCTTGTCTTGCCGGCGAGAATGTCATAGGCAGCGGTTTGGCGGAACATTTCGAGGAACTCGTCCGCATCCACGCTTTGAGCGACTGCTTTGGCGACCGCAACCCCCGGAAGCATTTTGGACGCCAAGTACTCGGTCTGAACTCCACCCAATCCGGCCGCGATCACCGGTCCGAACTCGCGGGTTGCGCGGATACCGACGAACAGTTCGCTTCCCAACCCACGGGCATGCTCGACAAACTCCACGATGAGAACACCGGCGACCGGGGACGTCGAGGCATGGCGAGCAATCATCTGGTCAATTTCCGCTCGAACCCGATCGATCTCTTTGGGAAGGATGAGGACCGCGCCTGCTTCGGTCTTATGAACGATTTGCGATGAAACGAGTTTGAGGACCACCCGGGTACCCGGGAACTGTTCCAGCACGTCGGCGGCAATGGTCGCCCCCTTGTTGACGAACACATGGCGAGGTGGAGTGATTGCCCCAACAAGCTCGATCAGCCGATAGACCTCATGCTCGTAAAGCTGGCTTCGACCCTCATCGTAGGCATTGTGAAGGAGGCTCTCGAAGGCATGAGCCTCCGCGCCGGTCAGCTTCATCAGATCCACATCGTCGGCAAGACCGGAGAAGTCGAGGTCTTCTTCGTCGGCGAGGTGTTCAGCCGAAAGGGTTGCGATCCAACCTCTGGCGTGCTGAGGCTCGATTCCGCGGTCCAGCGCTTCTCGATAGGCGACGGCGGCCGTCCGTCCAAAGCGCAAGGCACGGATGTTCGTTTGGATCACCCGGTCGCCTTTTGCTTGGAACAGCATTTCGATTGCGTCCTGAAGCTCACGGACCGTGAAGCCTAGAAACAGGGAGGCGGCGCCCAAGGCGACGATGTTCGCGGACAGAACGCCACCCGCGGCACGCGCCAGCTTCTCCATGTCGATCGCGACGTGCTGGTCGAACTCGGCGATGTGGGCCAGGACGCGTTCAATTGCCGGATAGTCCGGGATATTGACTTCAGCGTTTGTACTGGCGACGACGGTGCCGCCCTTCTTCAGCATCGGCACGTAGCGCAGGGCTTCCAAAGGTTCGATCGCAAGGATCATATCCGCCTGACCCGCCGGGATCAGGTCACTAAAGATCTCTTGATCGGATATCCGCAGATGCGAGTAGACCGCGCCGCCCCGTTGAGACATGCCGTGGACTTCCGCCTGCTTGACGTGTAGGCCGCGACCCGTTGCCGCGAGGGAAAGGACTCGGGCGATAGTGAGGATTCCTTGCCCCCCCACGCCCGCAATGATGATGTCGTGCCGCATTGATTTGAATTCCTAGGATTCGCTCAACGGCAGGTTCGCCGCGAGTTTTCGAGGTTTGATGTGGATACAGGGCCGTCGAGCGACGATCACGCTGAGCCCCTGATGCTCGATCGCCCGCCGAATCGTCTCGACGTTGGCCGCGTGGTTCTTCGGAATGGGATCCAGGATTGGGACGTCTTTGACGCCAAGGCCCTCTAGCAGTTTCATGAGTTGATCGCCGGTCGCCATGGAGTCTTGGGCGCCCGTCATCGCCGTGGCGGCGTTGTCAAGAATCAAGACGGTGATGTTCGCATCGCTAAGCACTGCACCCAACAATGGAGTCATCCCGGAGTGAGCGAAAGTGGAGTCCCCGATCGTGCAGAGAACGGGAAACGCTCCCGCACGGGAGGCGCCAGGGGCCATGCCGATCGAGGCTCCCATGTCGACGGCGGAATGCACAGAGCGATAGGGCGGCATGATGCCAAGGGTGTAGCAACCGATGTCGCTAAACAGGAGAGCATCCTCATAGATAGACGTGGCATCGACCAAGGCTCCCATCGAACTTGAGTGGGGGCAGCCCTTGCAGAATTGAGGGGGCCGAGCCGTCATGATCGAATCCACCGGAACATGATCAGGTGTAGGGTTGCCAAGAACCGCTCCGATCATCTCGGGAAGCAGTTCGCCATCCATGGGTAGGGTTCCGTCCAACTTGCCGTGAATCGTCTTTCCCGGAATTCCCATCAAGCCAGTTAATTGGGACTCGATGAAAGGATGCCCTTCCTCGACGACCAAGACTTCGTCGCAATGGTGCAAGAACTCTCGAATGAGCTTGGACGGGAGCGGATAGAACCCGATGCGCAGAATCGAACGATCGCTTGAGGCACCAAGGGCTTCGCGCACATAGTTGTATGCGGTTCCGACACATAGAATCCCTTGTTTGCCCTTTAATTCCATGAGTTGGAATGGGCAGTTATCGGACTCTTCGATCAAGACTGACTGGAGATCGAGAAGTCGTTTGTAACGTCGCCGCGCATTGACGGGCACGAGCGCCCAGTCGTTCGGATCTGGGAGGGGGAGTCGAGTTTGGCTTCGATCACGCTCGGCGTCGGGCCGCAACGTGACTTGGGAACGGCTATGCGCAAGCCGAGTCACGAGGCGAATCATAATCGGAGTTTGCAATCGCTCCGACATCCGGAAGGCCTCTCGGGTCATGTCGTAGCACTCTTGCTGGGTGCTGGGTTCGAAGACGGGGATCTTGGCAAATTCGGCCAGACATCGGGAGTCCTGCTCGTTCTGAGAGGAGTGCATTCCCGGATCGTCGCCAACGACCAGGACGAGGCCGCCGACTGCGCCGGTGAGGGCCGAACTCATGAATGGGTCCATCGCGACATTCAGACCAACGTGTTTCATCGCCACGAGCGCCCGCTTACCAACGTAGGACATCCCCAACGCCTCCTCGTAAGCCACTTTCTCATTGGCCGACCACATGGCCCAAGTCGCGGGTGCGACGTTTTTGATTGTCTCGAGGATCTCTGTTGCGGGGGTGCCCGCGTAGGAGAACGCGCCACCAATACCTGCGTCAATAGCACCCCAGGCGACCGCCTCGTCGCCAAGTAGTAATTCAGCTTTCATCGAATTCACATTCCATCCGAGGTCCGTCCAGCCTCCAACCGACCGTTTGCCTTTCCGACCGGAGAATCTCGGCACTCGCCAGATTCAATTGTATTCGCGCGAGGGTCCTTTCGGCTGTCGTCAATTCCCATGTCAGCGAGTCCGTCTCCAAGCCTCGGGCAACACTCGGATGACTGGTCCCACGAGTTGAACTCACAAATCGAGACGACCCCAAAGGCCGCCGAGCGTTTGGTTTGGCAACGGCGAGGATGGAACCGTGCCGGGGTCGTAGAATGGTGGAGCGATGCGCGAAGAACTGGAACGACTCATTCCGCAGTTACCTCCAAATGGTGCCGGCGAGATCGAGGATCAAACGATCGCCGTCCTGAGGCTTCTCGATCAGCCGGATGTTGTGGGGGCTCCACCTCCATTGGATCACCGTGGTTGTGCCAATTGCGGTGAGGAGACCCCCAATCCGCGATCGCCCTATTGCAGCGACCTCTGCAAGGAAACCGCCGCCTTCGTGAGGCAGATGCGCAGCGCCCTTGGCAATGACCTGCCTTCGAACAGGCAACGACAGATCGCGCTTGGACAAAAGCTCTGGCACCTATTGGGCGGAGGTTATCCGATCCGAGAATCGTTGGTTCCCCAACGCGTTGTCGCCAAGGTGATCGAACGCGAGGGCGGAAAGTGCCAGGGATGTGGCGCTCCCGCGACCCGGATCGATCATACGGGCAGCGGGTGAAACAGGCCGATCAATTTGCGCGCAGTCTGTGCGCAATGCTGTTTGACAAAGCCCTACGGCGATTTGGCGCTACAAACCAGCGACCAGTTCAAATCCATCCTCGCCAATGTCGCGATGCGCGTGGCGAGCGCCACACCGATTCTCGAGTGCGACGACCCTGATTCCTGGGATTGGCGTTGGTTCATAAGCCATCGGTCCAAATCGTGTTAAAACGGCAATAACCTTCTCCCATCCTGTGGATCACTATGCCGTTATCGAATCAGCCATACAGATTGGCAATTGCTCTGATAACAAAACCGCGATGGTCTCGACGCATGGTATCGACCGTGACATCCGGTCGACCCAGCTTGGGATAAGAGGAGGCCCAATACTCGAGCCCCTTCATCGGCCTTAGGCTCGCGCAAAGGTCCCAGTAGGGTAATGATGTCAGGTCCAGGTTCATTCTCAGCTGATATCGACGAGTAAATTCATCAGATGCCTCTGAACCCAAAATCCACCAAACATCCAACCGACTGATGGCCAGATCTGCGAGCGGCTCACCAATCATCGTCTCTTCCCAGTCGATGACGCCGGAGATCTCCCCGTCTATCCAGAGAACGTTGCCTGGCCAAAAGTCGCCATGTCGCAGGACCATCGGATTTCGACTGGTGAATATCGACCAGGGTTCGAGCATTCGGCGTATTTCCGCTTCACGCATTTCTTCGTTGAGTGGTCGATTCAGTTCTGAATACCCCCGGTCTTGCGTCGGGAGAAAGGTCAAATCCCACCCTGTCAGGTCGACTTGGTGAATTTGGGCGAGTTGCGACGCTAACTTATCCAAGTAGCCTGAGACATCCGACGGATTCAGCTGGGGCCGACCTTCGATGAACTCGACGACGAAAAAGGGATCTGGAACCTCCGCCGTTCGATTCTCCAAGTACATCGGAGGGGGCGAGGCCAAACCCGCCGAATGCAAGACTTGCAGGACGCGGTACTCCTCGGCCGCTACGTCTGGATTCGCTTTGAACTTCCACGGACTTGGGCGGCGAGCGATCAGCTTCTGTCGTAAGCCATCGGGACGCTCGATCTCGAAAACCTTCATCGTGGCCGAAATGCCACCTTCCAGTGCCTCGACTTGCCTCAATTTGGCGCCCGGAGCGAATCGTTCGATCGAAAGTTGGATTCGGTCGTCGGTCATGCGTCAAATGCGTCGGTAAGGTCGATGGAAATGGAGCGTCCGTAACCTTGTTGGGCGACGGACGCCCCGGGTACTTCTAGCCGCCCGGCATCGCCATCGGCTTCCCGTCCATCGTCATTTTAGAGTTCTTCCATTCCATCTTGGACATCAGCCATTTGCCGCCGACCTTGACATAGCTCTCAACCGCCATGCCGGTGAACACGTTGGTATGGTCCTTCTTATCAGGACCAGCGGTGACGCCTCCCATCGAGTGTTCGCATGTGATCGTCGCGGCGTTCCCCTTCTCCTTAACCGCGATGATTTTCGTGGACGCGACCGTTACCTTCTTCAACGAGCCTATGCCCATCTTCATTCCCGCGACCATTTCATCGTAGGTCATGGTCTTCCCGCCCTCGA
>JADZBW010000393.1 GCA_020851885.1 Fimbriimonadaceae bacterium
CTAGTGTCGGCACTCTGCGCTGCAGCAATGCCTGTGATACCCCTGGCGGCAAGCGCCAATGCCCTTAACTTCTTGCTCATTATTGTTTTCCAGCCTCCCTACCGTAAATGGCCGTGGCGTCGCCCGACCCTGGAGCCGACTGTATTTTACTTGTTTTGACGTTGGGCGTCAATTTCGGCCCTTTCATTGAGTCCAGACGCTGTTCCAATCCCATTGGTTCTGGGATACATAATTCGACTATGCCTGCCCTTCACTGCCCCGCCGACGATACCGCGATCATCCTTGTCGATATTCAAGCGAACTTCATGGCCGCTATCCATGAGGCCGATCGAGTTCGACGGCGATCGAAATTCCTCCTCGAATCGGCAAAGGTTCTCGGGATCCCCATTATCGCAACCGAGCAGTATCCGTCGCGCATGGGAAGGCTGGAAAGTGAATTCGTATCTTTGCCGACCCACGGCTCATTCCCAAAAATGGCCTTCAGCTGTTGGGGCGCAGAGGGATTCCCGGAAGCCGTCGAGTCGCTTGGTCGATCATGTCTCGTTCTGGTTGGGATCGAAACTCACATCTGCGTCGCCTTGACCGCGTTGGACCTGATGAACCAGGGATTCAACGTCTTCGTCTGCCCAGACGCCGTTTCCGCCAGGTCTCTTGAAATGCACAAGTTGGGGATGGAGCGAATGCGCGATTCTGGCGCAGTTGCTTCTCATACTGAGACGCTCGTGTACGAGTGGATGGGCTCGGCAGAAAATCCGAAGTTTCGGCAAATCCTCGAAATTGTCAAGGCTTCAGCTTCTTGATCAGAGCATTCGTTTCCCTTGGCAGGCGCAAGCGAACGATCGGCAAGTCGGCATCGGCTGGATTCTCGATCAAGTCGAGCAGCCTCCCGCGCTTTATTGCCATCCACCTTCCAAGACTCGCCACCAGTCCTATTGCAGGGATATTCGCCGCCGCTCGACTCCGGTAACCTCTCCAGATGCCCAAGCGACCCATCACCGCCGAGGACCTGCTCCGTATCGTCTTCGTTGGCGACCCTCAAATCAGTCCGGACGGACGTCAAGTGCTCTTCACGAAGAAGACCATCGATGACAAGAACAAGTACATCACCCACCTCATGTCCGTGGACCTCGAGGGGCGGGTTCGGCAATGGACGAACGTGAAGGGTGGCGCTGGGCACGGCCGATGGTCACCGGATGGTGCTCAGATCGCTTTTGTCAGTGGTCGAGAGGATGAACAAGCGCAGATCTTCACAATCAGCGCCGACGGTGGCGAGGCGCAAAGGTTGACGGCGATGCAAGAAGGGTCGATCGGAGATTTCAAGTGGTCGCCCGACGGAACGAAGATCGCCTTCACCTTCCGCAGCCAGTTGCCTGGCAGAACGAAAGCGGCCAAGAAAGAACGAGAGGAAAAGGGCCTTAGCGAACCGCCGGTAGAAATCGACGATATCTGGTACCGCCTCGATGGCGATGGTTACTTTGCCGGTCAGCGGTACAAGTTGTTCCTTGTCGATGTCGCTTCAAAAGCAAGCAAGGAACTCTATTCGGCATGTCCGTTGGGAATGTACAGCTTTGACTGGTCGCCCAATTCAGATGAGTTGATCGTTGCTCACACCGCATCCAAGCGACCGATGGCGGAGCCGCCCAACATCCAGTTGTACAGGGTCGACCTGGATGGGCAGGCTTGGCAGTTGGAGGGTTTGCCGAAGGGGGAGAAGTCCTCGGTGCGATGGTCTCCCAATGGCAAGCTGATCGCCTACTGTGGCGATGTGGATGAGAAAGACCCGTGGGGAACCCGCAATACGAAGGTCTATCTCGTCCCGGCAGAGGGGGGACAGGCCAAGTGTCTGACCGATTTGACGGACTTCGACATGGCGGTGGCAACCCTGAGCGACTCCAAGGAGGCCTCCTTCGATGCCGCGCTGGAGTGGCACCCGGACAACAAGAGCTTGATCGTCCAGGTAGGCCACCATGGACAGACCCAGATGGGCCGAGTTTCAATCGATGGTGGGTGCGAACTGCTGACCGAGGGGCACCACAGCCTCACGATCGGAAACTTGTCCGGCGACGGCGCCCGCACGGCCGCGTTATTTGGCGATGCAATGCGTCTGCCTGAAGTTGCGGTGATCGAGCCGGAACTCGCCACTGGCAAACTGGCGGCAAAGCTCCTTACGAACATGAACGGGTCCTTCCATGAGGAGATCCAGTTGAGCGAGCCGGAGGAATTCTGGCTGGACACCACCCTCAACAAGGACGGGTCGGAATGCAAGCTGCATGGTTGGGTCATCAAGCCCATCGGTTACTTGGAGCCCAGAAGGTATCCAGCAGTTCTGGAGATCCATGGCGGCCCCCACACCCAATTCGGTTGGGCGTTTTTCCTCGAGTTTCAGCTGCTGGCCGCCCAGGGCTACGTGGTGGTCTACACCAATCCGAGAGGTTCCAAGGGCTACGGCGAGGCGTTCTGCGGCGCCATCTATCAGGATTGGGGCAACAAGGACTGGGAGGACATCCAGACGGTCACCCGATGGATGCAGCACCAACCGTACATCCATCCGGGCCAAATGGGGGTGATGGGCGGCAGCTATGGCGGTTA